>NZ_JBRIKK010000011.1:0-88719 GCF_052976705.1 Staphylococcus sp. MSU001 | reverse complement strand
CAATAAACTTGAGCGACTATAACTCATTTTTTAGCGTGCATCTCTTTGATTATTCAATTCATTAATGTCTACAACTACATTATCCATACGTTTTGCTGTATCTTTAAGTACATTTCGTGCAACATTATTACTTGGATCGAGTTTTAGAATACGTTTAGCGACATCAAACGCTTTTTTATCCGAAATAACTGGCTCAGGAATAGCATGAAGTAATAACATTTGCAATAAACTCTTAACTTCATTTCCGTCAGTAAGTTTTATGGAAGAATCTGCATGATAATAAGCTGAATCTAGTGCGCCCTCATATTCACTTAAAGGATAAACAAGTAAAAGGAATGCTAAATCATGTAATTCTGATGATTCTTCTACCTTAATCATATCTAGAATACATGTATAAAACATCATACTCTCTACTTCATGAGCACTAGAGATGTATGCTTCTTCAAATTCCATAAAATCTGTTTCGGACATTAACTGTCTAACTAGTTCAAACTCGCCATTCAATACATGTTTTTTTATAAGATGTTGCATGGCAATGTCCTCCTATTGTCCAGATTTTATATAACAATTATTATTATAATACCATAATTACCTTTAAATTTCATTTAAAAAATGATTCTCAACGTTTTGGACCGTAAAATTACAATATATTTTCAAACACCTTTTCTTTATATGTATACGTCTTATAATAGCAATAATAAATGTATAAAATGGTGAACTTTAAAAATTATTGTGGTTCACGTGTTAAAATTTTTCAAACTATGGTTATGATACTAAAATACTCTATAGACTTATTAATATAAAAAAATGCTCAAAACAATTATCATTTTGAGCATTTTTTATTATAATCATATTTTATCAATAAGACTGTATTCATTTAATCATGAATAGGTCTGACAGAATAAATCGTAAGTAACTAAAATTGGTTTCCCTGTTCTCGGATCTATATCTAAAACACCATCAATATTAAATACCTTTTCTAGAATGTCCTTAGTTAACACTTTCTCAGTTTGACCAGTCGCAACAATATCTCCAGCTTTCATCGTAATAAGATGATCTGAGAAGCGTATTGCTTGATTAATGTCATGTAAAACCATGACAATAGTGCAACCTTCTTCTTCGTTGAGCTTTTTGACTAAATTTAATATTTCTAATTGATGACAAATATCTAAATAAGTTGTAGGTTCATCTAAGAAAATAATATCAGTACGTTGAGCTAGTGCCATTGCAATCCACACGCGTTGTCTTTGTCCACCACTTAAATCATTTATAGTACGATGACGAAATTCACTTGTACCTGTAACTGACAGTGCCCAGTCAATTTCTTTTTTATCTTCTGCAGTTAAACGACCAAATCCTTTTTGATGTGGAAAACGTCCATAAGAAACAAGTTCTCCCACAGTAAGTCCATCTGGGACCTCTGGTGATTGTGGTAAAATTGCTATTTTTTTAGCTATTTCTTTCGTTGATGTGGCATGAATACTCTTACCATCCAAATTAATTCTACCTTCTTTAATTGACAACAGTCTAGATAACGCTTTCAATAAAGTTGATTTCCCACACCCGTTAGGTCCAATAATAGAAGTAACCTTTCCATCAGGAATTGCGACATCCAAATTATTAATAATCGTAGAATCACCATAGCCAATTTTCACTTGTTCACCACTTAAACGACTCATAATAATTCCCCTACTTTCATTCTCTAAAATCTTGCTTTATATATAGTAAAAACATTGTTATTGATTAAGTTATTCACTCATTATCAATCATAAACTGGTAATTGATAATCATTATCATAGTTTTTATTATAACATCTCTTCTATATTATGACTAACAATTATTTTCACTATGTTATATATCATACTCGTAAATGAGCAGCAGTGAATTAAGTAGTAGTATTGACCATAATAGATAAGTAGAGAACAGTATAATAATAAAAAGCCCAAAATGGCTTTAACTAAGTAACCATTTTAGGCTTCACTTTAAAAAGTGTCTTACATTTTAGCAACTTTCTAACTTTATAACATATTGAAATTTTACTCATCTAACAAAAAACCATTACCATATACATCACGAACGTCATGAATAACTAAAAAGGCATTTTCGTCAATATTTTTGATAATTCGTTTAGCACGGGAAACTTGTGTTTTAGAGATGACGACGTAAAGTACATCTTTTTCTTCTCTAGTGTAATAACCGTGTCCATTTAATATTGTTAATCCTCTTCCAACTTGCTGATCAATAGCTTTTGCTACCTCATTCGGGCTACTAGATATAATAGTCATTGCTTTTTTAGTATTTAATCCTTCTATAACAAATTCCATCACTTTTGTACCTATATATAAAGACATAACTGTAACTAAGCACTTCGCCAAAGGAATTTCTGTCAATGAAATAAGCACAACGATAAGGTCAAAGAATAACAAAGCGTATGGCGTACTAATATCTAAATATTTATTAACAATTCTCGCAAGAATAACCGTTCCAGCAGTTGTTCCCCCTGCTAGAACGATAATACCAATTCCTAAACCAACACAAGTCCCACCAAACACAGCATTAATTACAACATTCCCAGTTTCTACATGCCATGTTTCAGTTAAACTTAGAAAGATTGAAATGAGTACTGTAGCAAAAATAGTTAAATATGTACTACGTTTGCTCAAATATTTATAACCCACAATAATTAAAATAGCATTTAAAACAAAATTGGTTATTGCCGGTGAAATATGAAAAGCATAATATAATACGATGGCTATACCAGTGACACCACCCTCACCCAAATTCCCTGAAATAACAAATGCATTGATACCTGCAGAGAAAATAAATGAACCTATAATAACTAAAATGATATCTCTGATAGTTTTATTCACTCAATCACCCCTAAAACTTTGTTTAATTATTAAAATGTTAGCATAAGGTAACTACTTACTACAATAAAATTTCAAATAAATATATGATTTAAAAAAACAACTTCACATATCATAATATTCGTAATTATAAAAATATGTCATATTAAACGTACTAAAATAGAAATTCAACACATCCGCTTTCGAACAAGTTTAAATATTCTGAATTTTTAATTTACTTATACGCCTAGGTCTGCTATAATAACTTTAACTTCTTGAAAGAGAAGTTATCTCCTTTGTGTTGTTTATAGTAACAAAACAAATTTTGCTCGAAGTACTGTGACAGTACCTAGTCCTTACCGTTACAAGTACATTAATATTCATTTCCCATAAAAGCCAAGTATAAAAAGTGTCTCCTCACTTTTATGCTTGGTTTTTATCATTTTAGAAATTCGTAAATCAATTCGTCAGCTTTCTGCAAAATTAAAAAGCACACGACTCATCTAATTACAAAATAGAATGAGTAGCGTGCCTATATAAATTAAAAATCTAAAAAGTAAATTACCAAGCAAATATTCCAACAAATGCAGCAGTAAGTAAGGATACTAAAATTCCTGCTAACAACATCATCGGTACATATTTGGAAACAAAATCAGACGTTTTCTTATCAACAATACCTTTCAATGTACCTATAATCATTCCAATAGTTGAAAAGTTTGCAAAAGAAACTAAAAATGTTGATATAACTGCTCTATGATGAGGCGTCATTGCATTGACTTGATTAGAAATTTCACCCATCACAACAAATTCGTTTGTTACAATTTTCTTCGCCATTTGTTGTGCTACTTCCCACGCTTCATTAAACGGTAAACCTAATAGTAAAGCAAATGGATACATGAAAACGCCTAAGATTTGATCAAGACCAAAGCTACCTTTGACACCAATACCATTTGCAATAAGATGTGTGATTAAATGAATCAATCTATCAATTAAGTCAGCCAAAGCTACAAAACTAATGACAAATGCAATGATAATTAATACAAGCTTTCCAGCTGCTAAAACTGAATCTCCAAGAAATGAGAAAAATGGTTGTCTTTCAGTTTGGTGATCTCTTATGCTATACACGACATCTTCTTGTTCTTCAACTGATACAGGATTCAAAATACAAGAAACTATAATTGCGTTAATAATATTTAGTGGAATTGCCGTCAATACAAGTTCTCCAGGTATCATTTGCACATAAGCGCCCACAATTGCTCCTGAAACTGAACTCATAGACATCATTGCAATAGTTAGTACCCGCATCTCATTCATGCGTTTAAGCTGTTCACTAGAAACAGCAAGAGCCTCAGTATTACCTAAGAACATCATTTCAACACCAAAAAATGATTCAAACTTAGGTTGGCGTGTAACTTTAGCAAGTACCCAACCAATACCGCCAATGATTTTTGGAAGTATATTAAAGTACATAAGAATGTCAAATAATGGTACAACTAATAAAATAGGGAAGAGCGCGCTTACTGCCATGTCCATCATTTTATTAGACGTGAAGCTTTTAAATGCAAATCCAGTACCCTCATGTGCGGATTCTATAACCCATGCTATACCGTTAGCTGCTCCTTTAACCCCTGTTCTTCCCCATGGAAAATATATAAAGAACCAAGCTAAAAACAAATTTAAAATAACCAAAATAAAAATAGATTTCCATTGTATATTCTTCCTATTTCTAGAGAAAATAACTCCTATACCTAGGAAAATAAATAACCCAATGATATTAACTAATAAAAACATTTGGCACCTACCTATATGTATTTTTATACTTTCATGCATTGATTATGCAATCCTGTAAGACTATCAATATGTCATTCTATGTATTTTGTTAATGGTGAACAATGATGAACAACAAAAAAATGAAAGCGTTTGTTTTACGTACTATGTTTCTATACAAACCCCAAAAGTTCTTTTAATCTTACAAAAGTTATTATACCACGTGAAAAATAGGGTTAAAATGACATTTTTACAAAACTTACATAAAAAAACACGCCCTTCCACTCATTTATTAGGGCGTGATTAATATTAATCTGATAATTTTTGAGATGTAACAAAATGTCTGTATTTATCATGACTTGCCATCAATTCATGATGTGTTCCTTTACCGGTAACTTCACCTTTATCAATAAATACAATTTGACCAGCTTTTTTTATAGTCGAAAGTCGATGAGCAATAACTACAGTAGTTCTGCCTTCCATAAGGGTTTCAAGTGCTTCTTGAATTTTTAATTCACTTTCGCTATCTAGGTTCGCTGTCGCCTCGTCTAATAACAAAATATCAGGATTTTTAACAAAACTTCTAGCGATATCTATTCTTTGTCGTTGACCACCTGATAATTTGAGTCCACGCTCACCAACCATCGTGTCGTAACCTTCGTCAAACTGCATAATAAAATCATGACAATTAGCAAGCTTAGCATACTCTATTAACTCTTCATCATCAACTTTTCTATTAATACCATATAAAATATTATCTCTTATCGTTCCACTCATCATCGAATTAGATTGCATAACATAACCAATTTTTGTACGCCACTTTGAAAGTGGAATATCAAAAATACTTTGATTACCGTATTTAATATCTCCACGTTCAATATCATACATGCGCTCAATTAAATTAAAAATCGTACTTTTACCTGAACCAGAAGGTCCTACAAACGCGCTCACTTCACCTTGTGGAATACTAAATGACACATCTTCCAAAATCTTTTTAACGTCATATTTAAAATCCACGTGCTCAAATACTAATTCGCCGTCGATGATCGTAACGTCTTTAGATTCTGACAAAGCTTCAGTAGGTTCAATAGGCTCTTGCATAATTTCATATATACGACTGCTCGCACCCACAGCTTTTTTATAATCCGTAACTAGTGTCGATAAGTTAATCAGTGGCATAGATAACTGGATTACATAAAATATCATAGCAATAAGAGTTCCGGGAGTAATTGCTCCAGTACCTATTTCTAATGCACCGAAACCTAAAATAATCGCAATAGTTAATAGCATAACAACACCAGAAATGGGCTGCACGACTGCTGATATTTTAGCCTGTTTTAATCCTAATCTATATATTTTTTTAAGATTTGTATGCGCATTATCTAACTCTAAACGCTCAGTATTAGATACTTTAACTAAACGCATTTCGGTAAGCACTCTACCTAATAATCCACTGAAGTTCGCAATTTCAGATTGCGTATTGGTAGATATTTTTTGCATCACACGTCCGAGAGGAACGATGATTAAAATAAATACAGGAATAGTAATAAATGTTAATAAAGTTAATTTCCAATCCATGATAAATAGCATGACTAATGAACCTATTAAAGTTAAAACAGAAGGCAATAAATTAGGTAGCTTTTGTGAAATAAATTCATTAATCACTTTTGTATCATCTGTTAGACGACTCATTAATTGGCCACTTTCATTTTTATCAAAGAACGGCATTTTTAATTGAATAATATGTTCCCACAATAATGAACGAATCGCATAAATAATCTTTTCACCAATTTTACTTAACAAATATAGGCCTATACCGCTAAGTAATGCATTAACTAAGAAAATCGAGCCAAATATAGCTATCATTCCCCAATTAATGCTACTGACGGAAAATTTATCAACTAAACGTCCAGTGAATAATGGTACTAATAAACCACTTAAACTTCCCAACGAAGTAATGATAACCGCTGCAATGATTAACCCATATGGCCATGAGAGTTTTTTAAATAAGAAAAACAAAGGGTTTTGTTCTTTCATAGTTATACCTCGTCTTTATATTCATATTTGATCTTGCTTAATCTTGTAAAAGTTCATTTCATCCCAAATCACAAGATATATAACGATTGCTTATTTATCAGTCTTTTAAGCAAATTTATATGATACCCAAAATGTTGCAAACTATGTAATTTTAACATTCAACTTCTCATGTACGTAACTATGTTCTTCGTAGTTGATATTATAACATTTTTTATCAGAACACACGCAAAAGATTATTTAATAGTACAAAAAATTGCACGTCATCTTATTTTTATTTTCTGTCACCGTTCTGTGTTGAAAAGTACTAACGAAATATTTACTATGGTTCAATATTTCTACGAATAATCGATTTTATCCGAATCAGCTACACATAAGATCTAAAAATATTAAAATATATGTGATGAAATTTAACAATATTTAAAAATGATAATACGTGATACCAATATGAGGATTCAATTTATCAAACTCACTATCATGTATATGTTTTATGACTTTATTGATACAAAATTAACTGTCGTTTGATGTATTCTAAAAGAATTTCTATTCATTATATAATAGCTGTCAAACCACACCTTAAAACATAATCTTTGCCATAAAAATTTTGCATAGCAGCATCTAACAAATGCAATGCACTTATATCCACACACATTCGAGAAAGATGAGGTTGATATATTATCAATATAGAAAAAAGTAGCAAGATATTTTCTCATTAAATAATATCTTACTACTGTTCTCATAGATTTAGATTTATGTCTTCAACTTTATTAAATAATATATAAGCATCTCGAATTACAGAATGTTTGATTTTAAATATAAAACCTGAGACATCTATCATTATCTCAGGTTTCATTTACATATTAGCAATCGATGACTAGATAAAAATAAGTTTATATCAACCTTTTCCAACTCTAGTTCACATTAATTTAAAGAACAATTCTTTCTTATCTCTCTTTTCGAGATTAAATGTTCAATAGTGTCATAAATACTCTTAGTTATTTTGTATCTTTTCCGTATAATTCTTGCTTGATTTTGGTAGTTGAGATGCCTTCTGTGCGGTTAAGATAAATGACTTCACACTTATCTTTAAGGAAATCAAATTCCCCTTCCCAATCATGACCCATCACAAAAACATCAACATCAAAACGATCAACATCTTTTTCTTTCTGTCCCCATCCTTCTTCAGGGATAACTAAGTCTACGTATCTAATAGACTCTAACATCATCTTACGTTGTTCATAATCGTAATATGATTTTTTGTTTTTGATTTGGTTGAATTCATCAGTAGAAAGCGCAACGATAAGATAATCCCCCATCTCACGAGCTCTTCTAAGTAATTCAATATGACCATAATGAAGCAAGTCATATGTACCATAAGTAATGACTCTTTTCATGATACGAAATTCTCCTTAACTAAAAATTTAATAAAAATTTATAATCTTAATGTATCATAAATATTTTGAGCATGCCATTAATACTATATTAGATACTAAACATAAATAAATTTAAAACTTACTTCAAAGAAAAGTTATTTTTTAAAAATTCTTTTTAGTGATTCTTTACCAGAAAATGATAACTTTTTAGGTATAACTTGAAGTTTAAAACGAATTAAGCCTGGTCTGCCAATTCCAACCTCACTAAGTGCCTTTTTCCATTGTAAGTATAAAGGCTTTGTCCAATGCGTTGCACTCTGTTCAACAGCTCTAACAATTCGAAACATAGCCTCTCCCGAGTAATGTATATGCTGCATAGCTTTCATATAAGCTATAACACTTTCAAGCAAAGATTGCGTCATTTTGTTATTTTTCTTTAAATGCGCCTGTATTAAGTAACTTACTATGAGGTTATCCATTCGATAACTATAGTAGATTTTTTCATCTAATAATAATAGTAATTCCATCACGCGTTGACGAACTTTTAACGCATCACTCATATAAGGTAAAAATGTATCAGCACGTTGCGCTGTTACTGATCCTTCTCTCTCATTATAGCCATATACAATGTTAGGTATAAGTTGAATATCTCGCGCTTTAGAGAACGCTTTGACAATAAAGGTATGTTCTTCACAGAAAACGACATCTTCATCAAAACGTAATCCGGCATACTTCGTGCTAAATAATTTTGCTCCAGGTCCTATCGATTGTAAAATATCCGGTTTACGATCAAGTGTGACAATCGCATCTTTCACCATAGATTGATGGGTCGAAATGACTTGCCATTCGCCGTTAACTTCTCTGGCCATTTGACCGATAACAATATCGGTTTCTTTGTTTTTCTTAAAAGCATCCACCATTAAATCAATCCTACTAGGTAAAAACTCATCATCTGCGTCTAAAAATAAAAATGCATCAACATCTTCAGACATAGCTTCTAAGCCAACATTTCTACTTCGAGCTGCTCCTTGATTACTCTGATGAATGACTTTGATGTGAGGATGTTTTTGTTGTAGTTCTGTTAGTACATGTTGTGTTTGATCAGTTGAACCATCATTGATACAAATAATCTCATAAGGCACACTAGTATCAACTGAGAGTATGGCCCGTTTAATCGTTTCTTCAGCGTTATACACTGGAATAATTATTGCTAATTTCATTATTTCACCAACTTATTAATAAAATGGACTAACTGGTTAAGACTATCTTTTGAATTATATTGATGCCAATCATTAAATAAAGATTGAAATTGCTCATCGTTATCATGTATCGCTTGTATAATTGACTCTTCATTACTCATTTTATACCGTTCAGGAATTGCATAATAAAATTCATTCAATCCTCTTACTTTTTCATATTGTTGTTCATCATAATTATAAATAAGTGTCGGTTTATTAAGTGCACTTGCTTCAATAGGTAATGAGCTATAATCACTTATAATAATATCCGCCATAATTAACAATGAGGTGACATCGATTGAATGAGCAGTTTGACAATCAACAGTCGAAGGATGCAAATGACTCAATAACGTATAATTCGGCAAGTGCCGTTCAAAGTTTTCTTTATCAATAGTACGTTGTGCTACTTGACCTTCTCTATAGGTCGGAACATATACTGCGAGTTTATTTGTAATATGATATTTCTTTTTTAATCGTTGTTGTTCTAACTTAAGATTACTTCTAAAGTATTGGGTCAGTCTTGGAAGTCCAAACTTTAACATTTGCGATGGTGATGCATCAAACGATTGTATAAAACATTGAGCCATTTTCTCCCCACCTATCAAATAATAATCGGTAGCATCATAAACTTTTTTGTATTGTCTTACCATAGCCTTGTTTTTTAAATCAACTTGATGATCAGTTAAACCAAAATTTTTAAGAGCACCGGCAGCATGCCATGTTTGAATAACAGTTTGCCCTTTTTTCTTCTGATAGCCACCCATCATTAAATAATACGTATCTAAAATAATAACCTTTGCTTTACTTAATACTTTCATATGTTTCATAATATATTTATTTCCGGCGGGTATAAAATATGCATGATTAATGTTATTAATATCTTTCTGGTATATTTTTTTACCAATAACCGTTACATGGTATCCTTCACTACATAAGGCCTCTATAATAGGCAAAACATCTTGCTTAAAGGTCATCATTATCACAATGTGCTTCGAATTAACATTAAACGGTTTAAAAATCATATTTAAAAGCACAATAGCTAAGATATAAATCTTTTTAATTATCAATCTCATTTTTTCACCATCTTTAAATTTCCAATCATTATATCAAATTATAAACGATACTTACTTTCAAAGAAAATAAAAGCAAATAATTTTTAATTTACTCAAAAATTCTACTAAAAGTCTCGATATTATTAAAAAAGTAGGACTACGAATTCATCTTGAATCCATTGTCCTACCTCATAATGTCAATATGGCATATATTAAATTTGAACTATTTCTAACAACCAGTTATTTAAAAATTTCTTTTTATAAAAAACTAAATCTTTAATAATAAGCTAAATATTAATTCATTTTATGGTAAACCGTTAATAGAACTCTCTTGATTGACACTTTTACAAGAAGTCCGCAAAGTGATCTCTATAGCGTCTATGTAAAATAGAACCTACTATAAAGAATAAGAGAATGATAATAACGTTATATAGCATTAACTTCCAATGATCTATGAAATACCATTGATGGAACAATATTGCTGCTCGGTATGATTCTGCGATAAAATATACTGGATTAAATAACATAATTTGATGAATCAAACCACTTACGCCATGATTTTTTGGCACCCATAAAATCGGAGACATATAAAACAATATTCTCATTAATGCTTGCATAATCATCTGCGTATCTCTAATTAAAATCCCCAAAGTTGATGTTAAAAGTGCCACCGACGATGTTAGTAAATATGCAAAAGGTACATATATAAGTAATTGTACAATGTGAATTGAAGGGATAATTCCATTGCACATACAAGCTATTATAATAATTGCTAATAATCCTAAATGACCATAGAACCTACTTGTTACAATATAAGTAGGAATGATTGAAAGTGGGAAATTCATCTTTGCCACTTGATTGAATTTCTGAGAGATTGATTTAGTCCCTTCTAACACACCTTGATTAATAAAGAACCACATACTTATACCAACTAACAACCAAAATACAAACGGAATGCCATGTATTGGTGCATTGCTTCTAATTCCTAAACCAAAAACAAGCCAGTACACCATGATTTGTAAAGCAGGGTTCAATACTTCCCATGCAATACCCAGATAGTTATTATGATTGGTAATTTTAATTTGGAATTGTGCTAGTCTTTGAATTAAATAGAAGTTTTTGATATGTTCTTTTAAAACCGTTCCAACTGCGAACATTAAACTTAACCACGCTTTCTCCTATAATAGATTATCTATCTATTGTAAATCATTAATAGTTTCTCTTTAATTTGATTCATTGAGTCCATTCTTAAATAATAACATTTAACTGTTTATCATAAGCTCATTATATTATACAATCAATTCAGTTAAAAATTGTTAGAAATTTCGTGTAAGATTGAATTTTAGAAAATGAACCACTTTCTTAACTCACTGTGTTAAATTTATTTTCAATAAAATCTTCTATTCACTTTACACTAGGTTAATAAATTTAACAACTGATGTGTTGTATATTATAATCTATATAAATGTTTATAAGGATGGTACAAAATGAGCGTTTCGGTAAATATTGAAAATTTGACAAAAGAATACCGTATCTATAGAAATAATAAAGATAGAATTAAAGATGCATTAATACCTAAAAACAAAAATAAAACATTTTACGCTCTGGATAACGTAAGTTTAACAGCGCATGAGGGAGATGTGATAGGCTTAGTCGGCATCAACGGTTCAGGTAAGTCTACTTTAAGTAATATGATTGGTGGCTCAATTTCACCAAGTTCCGGTGAAATAACAAGACATGGTGATGTGAGTGTCATCGCTATTAATGCAGGTTTAAACGGACAATTGACAGGTGTAGAAAATATTGAATTTAAAATGCTCTGCATGGGCTTTAAAAGGAAAGAAATTAAAAAATTAATGCCGGAAATTATAGAATTTAGTGAACTCGGCGAATTTATTTATCAACCTGTTAAAAAATATTCAAGTGGTATGCGTGCAAAACTTGGATTTTCAATTAATATTACTGTTAATCCTGACATATTAGTTATTGACGAAGCATTATCAGTAGGCGATCAAACATTTACTCAAAAATGTTTAGATAAAATTTATGAATTTAAAGCGGCTAAAAAAACAATATTTTTTGTTAGTCATAATATTAGACAAGTGCGCGAATTTTGTACAAAAATCGCTTGGATAGAGGGCGGTAAACTAAAAGAATTCGGCGAACTTGAAGAAGTATTACCTGATTATGAGGCATTTCTTAAAACTTTTAAGAAAAAATCTAAAGCAGAACAAAAGGAATTTAGAAATAAATTAGATGAGTCACGTTTTGTCGTAAAATAAATTTGAAGAAAGTAAAACTAAAACATTAAGGGAGTGCAATAAAATTCATCCGAATTGATTGCCTCCCTTTTTTACACTTATTTTGATTTCATTTTATATTTTTGTATTGCTACCTTTAACATAAATTTAGGAATACTTATCATTCTCCCAATGCGTTTCCAATCGATAAGTACACGGTATACCCACTCAATATTTAACTTTCTAAATATTTGAGGTGCCCTTTTCTTTGAGCCACTGAATACTTCAAACGACCCACCTACGCCCATCATTACAGTGTGTTTAAATTTGTCCTTATGCTTTTGAATCCATTGTTCTTGCTTTGGAAATCCCATTCCTACAAAAATGTAATCAGGATTAAAACTTGTTATACGCTTTATGACTGTTTCATCTTCTAGATGAATATAGCCATGATGATGTGCAAAGTGAATATTAGGATATTGAGATTGAAGCTTTTTCTCTGTTGTCTCAATAATTTCATTTTTAGATCCAAGCAGATATACACGCTGATGGCTGACATGTGCTATTTTCAAACATTCTTCAAGAAGTTCTATTCCTGGCACACGCCGTTTTAATGGCTGTTTTAATCGCTTTGAAGCTTTTACTATTCCTGTACCATCTGGAACTACATAATCAGCTTGATTAATTAAATTCCTATATTGCTCATGTTCAGTTGCATAATCCACGATTTCAGGATTAGCAGTCACTATAAATAAATTATCATCTGTATTACTAGATATGAACTGTTTAATATTTTCTACCATTTCCAACATTGTAGTATTATCAAAATTTACACCTAATATGTTAATTTTATTTTTTATTCTTTGGTTTTGATACATATCCAATCCCCACTTTACAACACGTTTAAAATGCATGAATATTTTAACACATGAAAATTTAAACAAAAAATATTTTCTAATCATTTACATCTAAAGTCTAAAGGATATCCATAGTCTTTTCATATATAATTAAATAAAGATGATTTTAACTTTTAAAAATACGAGGTCCACTTATGATTCATATACAAAATTTTATTACTACAACTATCCAATTAAATATCTATCTTATTTTAGTTATTGGACTGCTTTACTTAATCATACACTATTATAGATATAAAGGCTTTAACGCTTTCTTAGATATTTATTTAAATTATATACCGGTACTTACACACGAATTTGGACACGTCTTATTTAACAAACTCGTTGGTGGGAAGGCCAAAGATCTTGTCATTGTGACAAGCCCTCGAGAAAGAAACGTCACTTCACAACAAGGCTATGCCATTACACAATCTAAAGGATACTTAGGTCAGTTCATTACAACTATAGGCGGTTATCTTATGCCACCATTGATGTTTTTAACTGGATTGGTATCTATTCACTATCAATATCCAAGTATATTTATCACTATATATTTACTTATTTTTATATATTATTTCTTTATTACTTCCCGTAAACTATCACCTTTGATTGTCATTATACTCATCTCAAGTTTACTCTATTTAGTATTTAGGCAAGACCATCAATGGTTCATTTATGACATCGTCACATTAAGTTACCATTTTATTTTAGGCGTACTTTTAGGTGAAATATTACAATCATCATGGACGATTTTTCGTCTTACCTTTCAACGACCTAAACCTTCTTGGGATGGCAGTGCTTTAACGGAGATTACTCGAGTACCCACCTTTATCTTTAGTTTGGTATGGATATTATTCAATTTCTATACTGTGTATTTATTAATCAAATACACAATACTATAAATACGATACATAAATTTCATCATTCTATACATTGAATTGGTAATCACATTCTAACAACGAGTCAATGACTTAAAACGCTTATTACAAACACATTTAAATTTTTTCACGAAATTCCAATACCTTAAAAATGCCTAGGAAATTAATCCTAGGCTCTTTTTATCGTTTATTTTTCTGCAAAAATATTCATCGCATTTTCATAGCTTAAAATTGTTACAATATCATTCCTCTTAAGAATAATAACCTTATTGGTATCATCTTTGGATACAACTTCAACTGTATTTCCAATATAAATATCCTTACTTGATAAGTAAACTAACAACTCTGTCTTATCACGAACTCGTCGTACAGTAACACATTCTCCAGGTTCAAAATTGAGAATTGACGTAGTAAAAATTTCTTTATATTGATCACCTCTAGGAATGACGCCTCCATGAGGGCATGTTTTCGGAAAGTTTAAAATCTTATCTAAACGTTCTACAAATAAATCTGATATCCGATGTTCAAGTATTTCAGCTTCTTGATGAACTTCTTCCCAATTATATTGTAAAATTTCTATTAAAAATAATTCTAGTAATCGATGTCGCTTAATGATGTCTAACGTTTGCTTTAATCCTTCTTCAGTTAAACGGGCACCTTTATAGTGTTTTGTTTCAACATAGCCTTCCTTTTCTAAACGACCCACCATTTCACTTACTGATGGTGGTTTGATATTTAAAAATTGTGATAGTTTTTTATTTGATACAAAGGACACGTCGCCATCATTAGTCAAAATTGCTTTCAAATAATCCTCTTTTTCTTCAGTTAACATCGTTTCACCTCACACATTCACTTTATTGTACCATGAATTAACTTGACATGTTAAAACTTCAGGGTATATTATAAAATAAATTAGGTTAACCTAAACTTTTTATTAGGAGGTTTTAATTATTGCTCGAAGTGAATCATTTGAATTTATTTTTGGGAAAAAAGCACATTCTTAAAGATATTACATTCTCATTACCTATAAATGGTGAAATCATTGGTATTGTAGGACCTAATGGTGCCGGTAAATCATCTCTTCTCAAAGCATTTATTGGAGAATTTAAAGCGACTGGTAAACATACATTATATGATCACCCTATACATACACAGCTTAGATATATTACATATATCCCACAAAAAGCACATATTGATTTAGATTTTCCTATAAAAGTGGATCAAGTGATACTATCAGGATGTTATGAAGACATTGGATGGTTTAAAAAAGCAAGTGTAGTTGAAAAAACGAAACTTAACCAATTACTGAATGATTTAGAACTCGACCATATACGCCATCGGCAAATTGCAGAATTAAGTGGTGGACAATTACAACGTGTTCTTGTTGCAAGAGCACTTATGAGTAATAGTGATATTTATTGTTTAGACGAACCTTTTGTTGGCATCGACATTTACAGCGAACAACTGATTATGAAGAAAATTAAACATTTAAGACATATGGGTAAATTGATTTTAATTGTTCATCATGATTTATCAAAAGCAGATCAATATTTTGATCGCATTTTATTATTAAATCAATCGTTGCAATTTTTGGGGTCAACAAAAGAAGCCCTATCATCTAAACGATTAAATGCAACTTTCATTAATTACAAAGATGATTCGCTTTTAACACTATCCTCACAAGGGAGTACGAATTAGATGTTAGATTTCTTTAACCATTTACTTAGTTATCAATTTTTAAACCGTGCATTAATCACATCTATTTTAGTTGGGATTGTATGTGGGACGATGGGTAGCATTATTGTTTTACGCGGTCTTTCTTTAATGGGTGATGCCATGAGTCATGCTGTTTTACCAGGTGTTGCTTTATCTTTCTTATTTAATATTCCAATGTTTATCGGGGCACTTGTAACAGGAATGCTTGCAAGTTTGTTTATTGGTTTTATTACTTCAAACAGTAAAACAAAACCAGATGCTGCAATAGGAATTAGTTTCACTGCATTCCTAGCATCTGGCGTCATAATTATTAGTTTAATCAATAGTACAACAGATTTATATCACATTTTATTTGGTAATTTATTAGCAATTACGCATCAATCATTTTGGACAACAATTGTCATTACTGTATTAGTTATTTTACTTATTATTATCTTTTATAGACCTTTAATGATTTCAACATTTGATTCAACTTTTAGTCGTATGAGCGGTCTGAACACAACAATAATTCACTACTTTGTCATGTTATTACTCGCACTTGTGACTGTTGCGAGCATACAAACAGTTGGAATCATCCTTGTAGTTGCTTTACTAATTACTCCAGCATCTACAGCTTTTTTAATCAGTAAACAACTTTATACCATGATGGTAATTGCAAGCATAATCAGCGTGATAAGTTCGATTATCGGTCTATATTTTAGTTATATATATAATATTCCAAGTGGAGCAACTATTGTAATCTGTACCTTTATGATTTATATTGTAACGCTATCAATCACTAGAATTAAAAATAAACAAAAAAGGAGCGCTTTAACGTGAAAAAAATTCTCGCTTTAGTAATAGCATTTTTAATTATCCTTGCCGCGTGTGGGAATCAAAGTAACCATGAACATCACTCACATGAAGGAAAATTAAAAGTTGTAACTACAAACTCTATTCTCTATGACATGGTTAAACGTGTCGGTGGAAATAAAGTCGATGTTCATAGCATCGTTCCAGTAGGACAAGACCCACATGAATATGAGGTTAAGCCTAAAGATATTAAAGCATTAACAGATGCTGACGTTGTATTTTATAATGGTTTAAACCTAGAAACTGGAAATGGTTGGTTTGAAAAAGCACTTGACCAAGCAGGAAAATCAACAAAAGATAAAAGTGTGATAGCAGCATCAAATAATGTTAAACCAATATACTTAAATGGTGAGGAAGGTAACAAAAACAAACAAGATCCTCATGCATGGTTAAGTTTAGATAATGGAATTAAATACGTAAAAACAATACAAAAATCACTAGAACATCATGATAAAAAAGATAAGTCTACATATGAAAAGCAAGGGAATGCATATATATCAAAATTAGAAGAACTTAATAAAGATAGTAAAAATAAATTTGATGACATACCCCAAAATCAACGTGCCATGATGACAAGTGAAGGTGCATTTAAATATTTTGCTCAACAATTCGATGTTAAACCAGGTTATATTTGGGAGATAAACACAGAAAAACAAGGTACACCTGGTCAAATGAAACAAGCTATTAAATTTGTTAAAGATCATCATTTAAAACATTTATTAGTTGAAACGAGCGTAGATAAAAAAGCTATGCAAAGTTTATCAGAAGAAACTAAGAAAGATATTTATGGTGAAGTATTTACCGACTCTATAGGTAAGAAAGGTACTAAAGGGGATTCATACTATAAAATGATGAAATCTAATATTGATACAATACATGGTAGTATGAAATAACATGGTAAAAATAGCCCTAAATGATATGTTAATAAGACCGGATTCGTTTTGAATTCGGTCGCTAATGGCAACGAAGACTATAGTTGAAACAACTTATTTCAAGCCAACTTTCAACTCAGTCATCGTCTGCCATTATATTTAAACATTTTGAGCAGAGGATTACTTCTTTATACTCATCATACTATATAACTAGTAGTCCCATATCGTGTGGTTTTATATTACCCTCCTATAATATAAACAACATCTTTTACACACGATATGGTGGTATTAGTTAGCTGTACATTATCATAAATAAACTGAAGCCCCACCCTCTCCGTAAATGGTGCTTTAAATAATGATGATGTACCAATACATTACTTCATATTTTTGAGCGATAAGTATGAATAATGTATATACAATGAATATCTAATTACTTGTGTCATTAATTGTAATTAATATTTATAAGTTCTATTCAATTTTTGAATAGTTACTAAAGCCACAAATAATCACTCAGTTATCTCCGTGGTATCCATTATCCTCCCCATGGAGACGTTAGTTGCACTAATCAATTGATATTAGTGCAACTTTTTCATTTTAAATAAAATTTCAAACTACATGAATGCGATCTATACAAATATGTTTAACCGAACAATATATTCTAAGCAACCATATCATTTAAAATGATAAAAGCTTCCAAATCAACTTTAGTTTAAGAAGTCATTTGGAAGCTTTGCTTATATATTATTTTTTATTCATTATGTCATACTATCTACAATAACCATTTCATCATAATTAATGGATTCTCTTAATTTTAATGCAGTACCTTCTGTTATCTCATCATTTTCAATTAGTTCTCTTAGAATACGACGTTGTTCTCTTAAAGCATTTAATTTAATTTTGGTAAGTGTATCTTCATGTCTGGAATTAAAGAAGTTGTTCGGTGTTAAGTTATCTATTCTCATCAGATATCCATCGCAAATCATACCTACTTCTAGTTTATTATCAGTAGTAGCTTCTTGGGCTAAACGACTTACGACGTTATAATGAACAAGCTTATTGATTTTACCCAATTCTAATAAGTTATCAGTAACACTAAGAGATGATGCTGAATTAATTTTTGTTTTTACACGACGTTTCAATAGCATTCCTCTTAAACCAACAATAATACGTCTTAATAACGAAGCTTGTTTATACACTTCTGTTCGTTCAGCATAACGCATATAGTTTTCAAGAACACTCTCAGTAATTTCGCCATCATCAACCAATTTCTCTAGCGTTTTTGTTTCTACGTTAAATGCAATCTTTTGAAGTCGTTCTAGTTCTTTGGAGTTTTCATCTTCCTTTTCAACCGTTTTTAAAAATGTGAGTTTATCGTGGTAATCTTTAATGACGTTTCCATAACGGTAACTCGTTTCAAACGTCGATTTTTGATTTAGATAATCGATAACATGTTCTAAAATGTAGATTCTCGCCTCTTTAAATGACATATTACCTATCTTCACTTTAGGGCTATCAGGCGTTACTAAAGGAAGAATGACTTGTGCAATAATTAAACTTAATATTACCATTCCGGAAGCAATAAATAATAAATCATTTCGATAAGCAAATGTTTCATGATTTGCTAATAAATATGGCAAGGTTAAGGCGATTGCGAGTGAAATTGTTCCATGCACACCACATAGAGTCATGATTAGTGCATATAAGCTACGCTTAGGTTTACTCTCAGTAACTTTATCTTCATCATTTTTAGAAATCATTTTTTGGAATGGACTGACAGATAAATAGAAATAAGGATAAAGTACATATACCCACACAAATCTAAAGAGATACACCGCAAGAGCGACTAGCAATGTGATGACGATTAAGAATAATAAATTATGCGGTTCAGTTTTAATAATTTTCACTATTACCTCTGGTACTAAAAAACCTAAAATTGAAAACACAAAACCATTTAAAACGTAGCCTAAAATACTCCATGTGTGATTATAGCTCATCTGTAGTTGTGTTCTCGTTTGAGCTATACGGTCACGTTCAAATCCATGCACGAGTCCCGCAACTACTGCTGCAATAATCCCTGATGCATGGAATAATTCAGCAATCAAATAAGTGACAAACGGCGTCAGCAATTGTATAAATGTAAACATGTTAATGTTCTCAATGCCACGTCTCATTAATGTTAAACGAAATCTAACTAAAGCCATACCTATAAGTAGGCCGACAATAGCACCTCCGATAGAGGCAATCAAAAATTGTTGAATCGCATCAAAAATGGAAAAAGTTCCAGTAATCAATACACCAACGGCAATTTTAAATGAAATGATACCTGCAGCATCATTAAGTAAAGATTCACCTTCAAGAATGGTCATTGAACCTTTTGGTAAAACCTTACCATTCGTGATTGCTTGTACAGCAACAGCGTCTGTAGGACAAAGGATAGCTGCAATTGCGAAAGCAGCACCTATAGGTAATTCAGGCCAAATCCAATGAATAAACAGTCCTACGCCTATAACAGTAGTTATAACAAGACCTAGAGCCATCATCATAACAGGTTTGATATACTTCCTTAAATGTACTCTTGAAACATTAACACCCTCAACGAATAGTAATGGTGCGATCAATGTAACCATAAATAATTCAGAATCAAAATTGAATTCAACTGGAATGGGAGTGAGGTATAAAATCATCCCAAGAAAAATTTGGATAAATGCAAGAGGTACTTTAGGTATGAAAGTATGTACAAAGGAGCTCACAATAACTAGTGCGACAAATATGAGTAGAGTTTCAAATATCTCCACACTTTCACCTCTTTATTAATTTTTAATTGCAAACTTAGTCATCAAAACAATAAAAAGTTGCGAGGTTATCTACTGCAACACTGAAGAAGTGAAATAATAACAATAAAGTCATTCCTATAAGGACATAACTATTAACACTCAATCATGCCACAAACATACTATTCAAAACTCAATCATTTTCTTTATCAGTGAAATCAAACATGAACATTTAAATTATAAAGCTCGCTTCTTCGAACGAGAAAATGCTTATGTGTAATTTCATTGAAAAATTAGTGACAACTGTCATTCACAATTATTCTTGATTATAATTTTATCATTTATTAACCAGATTCTTAAATAAATAGCTTTTATATCATTAATATCTTCACCTCAGATATACAAAAACTACTAGTATATAAGATATATCTTTTATATGCTAGTAGTTTAAAAGCTTAAACAATCAATCGTCTATTTTATTAATATATTCTTTTTCTTTATAGTATAATTTTTCTCGTCTTTCTTCTCGTAGTTTTGCACGTTTTTTTAATTCTTCTGGCGTATTAAACTCTTTTTGACTTAACAAGATAGTTGATTGTCTAGGTGCATCGTCTTTCCTGTACATATATGCACCATTACGGTAGGCTGCTCTACTTATCAAATGCATTCCAACCGGAGAGGTAAGATTGATAAAGACTAGTGATAATAATAATCTGACACTGAAAAAACCTGAATTCACAATAAAATAGATTAGTACACCAACTACAGTTAGTAATACTGACAATGTAGAACTTTTCGTTGAGGCGTGACTTCTTAGAAAGACATCTTGAAATTTTACAATCCCTATTGCACTAATTAATGCAATAATACTTCCTAAGAAAATAAATATCGCAGCAATGAGACTAACGATGTCTTTTATGATTTCCATTGAAGACACGTCCTTCCCCGATGAATCTTGAAATTGAGACCGAACTGACAAACGAAATAATTGCAATTAACATGATTGAGTCTAAATAAGATACCGAATTAAAAATAACGCTCATCACGCCAACAATAGACATAACAACAGCACTTGAGGCATCAAATGATACAACTCTATCAGCAGTAGTGGGACCTTTAATTAATCTGACTAGACAAACAAGTAGTGCCATACCAAAAATCACCAATGCACTTATAATAAATATTTGAGTGAACATTTCAATCATCGTGTCACCTCCAAAATTAAATCCTCATACTGCTTAATACTTTTTAGAAGATGTTCTTTATCCTTTTCTGACACATCAATACTGTGAATAAAAAATTTATTAGTATTTTTAGAAATTCGAATAACTGTCGATCCTGGAGTAATAATAATTAAAATCGTTAAAAAAGTAATAGCCCAATTACTTTTTAATGAAGTTTCATATGTGAGCAAACCTGGATTAACTTCATTCGTCTTAAATAAGATGTAATTTATGGTACTTATACTAGAAGTAATAAGCTGGTATAGGTATACAGCTAAAAATTTAATAGCCACCCATATCTTTTTCAAATAAAATTCTTCACCAAAAAAGCGATGTAGAATATAAATCACAATTAAACCAATTAAAAATCCAGCAAAGAAGGTTGTAAATTTAAATTCATCTTCATCTTGAAAGAGTACCCAAAGGAACGCGATAACAATATTTAAAACAACTTGCTTCACTTACGATTAACCTCCTTCAAATGTGTATTTACATTCTTTTGAAAGACATCTTCTTTCATATTAAGATTTGTTGCATCCTCTGTTACTTTTAGAACAACAGGGGCTGCAATACCCATCGCTAATATCACAACAACTAAAACACTAAGTAAACCTTTACGATAAATAGGTAGTGGTCTAAATTGTACCTGTTCTCCATCAGCATCACCAAAATACATTATAAACATCACTCTAAAAAGACTATACATAGCTATTAAACTTGTCACAATCATAAGTGCTAAACCAATATAATTACCATTTGTAATAGCCCCTTGGAATATTAAGACTTTACCCGGAAAACCACTAAATGGAGGCACGCCACCTATAGCAAAAATTACCACGACAAATGCAACACCAAAGAATGGTTCTCTTTTTGCCAGTCCACTTAAATACTGATAATTTCGATAGCCCGACATATAAACAAGACTACCAATTACAAAAAACAATAATGTCTTAACGATAATATCATTGGCTAAGTAGAAGATAGCACCATTTACACCTGGTATAGTATGAGAACCTAAACCTAAAATAATGAATCCGATAGACAAAATAACTTGATAAGCCGCAATTTTCTTAATATCTTTGTAAGCGATGACACCAAACGCACCGATAATCATTGTGATACAAGCCATAAACACGAGCAATGTATGCGTAACGCTTGGATGATGATCGAATAGTAAGGTAAAAAAACGAATAAGTGCATAAGCCCCAACTTTTGTCATCAATGCTGCAAATAACGCCGCAAGTTCCGTATTAAGCACTGCATATGCTTTAGGTAACCACATGAAAATTACTAGTGCTGCCTTTGAACTAAAAGCAACTAAAAATACTAAAGATATTATCGTTATTGTTTGATTATTTTCCATATGATTCAATCGCATCGCTAAATGTGAGAAATTAAGTGTTCCGACTGTCTTATATAACATGCCAATTCCTAATAAAAGCAACCACGAACCTAAAATATTCAGAACAACATATACTATCGCTGCACGTAATTGCTCAACAGATTGTCCTAATGTAACAAGTACAAACGAAGCAAGAAGCATAATTTCAAACATCACGTATAGGTTAAATAAATCAGAAGTTAAAAACGAACCAATAACACCCACTGTTAATAAAAGGATAAATGTAGGAAGGTGAAATCGATTGACTCGCTTCTCTCCTCTACCAAAGCCGTATGCCATTATTAGCGTAACAACAAAAGATGATACTGACACCATAAGCAAACTCAATGAATCACCTAGAAATTGAATGCCGAAAGGTGCTTTCCATCCCCCAAAATCAAGTGTTATCGGTTTATGATTAACAACATAAATAAGTAAAGCAATTGAAATAATTGTATTAACAATCATAGTTGTAATGGATAGGATTTTTGAAATTTGATTTTTATTTTTAGTGAAGACTAAAATTAAAGCACATACAAAAGGCAACAACATAGGCAATATTATTAAATTACTCATCATCTTCATCACCTTTCAATGCACTTATTTCATCTTCTTTAGTTACTCTGTAAGTTCTATATATTAACACCAATAAAAACGCAGTCATGCCAAATCCAATCACAATGGCTGTTAAAACGATGGCTTGTAATAAAGGATCAACAAAGTTTTGAGCATGACCTTGAATAAGCGGTTCAGACATATGAGGTCCATATTTCCCCATACTCATAATAATTAAATTACCGGCGTGTGTATAAATAGAAATACCAATAACAATACGAATTAAATTAATAGATAAAATCATATAAGTTCCAATAAATACTAAAAATCCTATCACAAGGAGTAATATTAAATTCATGATCTACCCCCACTTATAGATAGCATAACTGTAACAATCACACCCACTACTGTTAATAAGATGCCAAGCTCAAATAAAGTCACAGTAGTTACATGAACATGTCCTAGTAATGGAAACGCTACATTTGCTTCAGTCTGATATAAAAATGGCTTTCCAAAAAACATAGGCACTGATGCAGTTGCAACAGATATGAGTGAACCTATAATCATTAATTTTTTAAAATCAATTGGCAAGCTTTTCAACACTTCATTTACATCAAAGGCAAGGAACATTAAGATAAATGCCGAGCTAAAAATCAAGCCACCAATAAAGCCACCACCTGGATTATTATGGCCAGCAAAAAATACATAAAATCCAAATGTTAACAAAATAAACACTACAATTTTTGTAACTGATTTAAGTACTACATCATTCTCTTTCATCTTGTCCCCTCCTATCTTTGTAATTAAGTAACGTATAAATACCTAATCCAGCTATGATTAACACTAGTCCTTCAAACATAGTATCTAAAGCTCTGAAGTCACCAAGTATCGCATTGACAATATTTTTTCCACCTGTAAGTTCATATGCATCTTCATAAAATTTAGCAATTGAAGGCATACCATCTGCTTGTTGAGCAACAAAAATAAGTGATACCACCGTCAATGCCATAACAAGTGACACAATGATTTTGAAGGTCTCTTTTTTTAAATTTGCCTTAGCTCGAGGGATGTTAGGTAGTCTCGAAAAACTAACAATAAATAAGATTGTCGTAATCGTTTCAACAACTAACTGTGTTAAAGCTAAATCCGGAGCTTTCATTGTAATAAAATATAATGTAACTGCGAATCCAATCATTCCATTCAATACCACCATCGTTAGTCGTTGACGAATAAAGATTAATGAAATGCCGATAATCAATGTTACAACTGATAGGATAACTTCCAACGGTCCGAAAGAACTAACATGAAGCTGATGTACATGTGGAAAACCCACAGTCAAATATCCATAAACTACAATAGCTACAAAAATAAATAATGTAATCATGATGTAATAATTCAATTTATTATTCATCAATGCACGTATACCACGAGCTGAGTATAATTCAAATTCTCTATAAATTTTCCGATAGCCATCTGTAATCGAAGCTCTTTTGATTATTTGATGCGTAACCTCTTTCCAATTCACAACTAGAGCTAAAATAAGTCCAATAATAATAACAACTATACTTAAAATGAATGGAAGATTCACACCATGCCACTGAGAAATATGTGGTACAAATGCATCAACTTCCGCTCCTATCCCAGATACAGATCTGGTTGCGGGCAAAATAATAAAGTTGCCAAAAACGTTTGGAACAAAGAAGATAACTGGAATAAGTAACATTAAAATCACAGCTGGTAAACTAAATAGCCATGGTTCATGTATTTGTTTACGTTTAAACTTTTCTATATTGTATTTTCCCCAGAATGTTTCTTTTATCATGTAAAGTGCATAAGTAAAGGTCAAGATACTCGCGATGACACCTATTGAAACAATCACAAATGTTAATACGAAGCCATATTGATCAAGTTCATTTGCTTTAGTTAACGAATCTAAAAACATTTCCTTACTTAAGAATCCGTTTAAAAAAGGCACACCTGCCATAGATAATGCAGCGAGCAACATGACAATATGCATTTTAGGGAAGACTTTACGCATACCATTTAGCAAACGAATATCACGTGTTCCGGACTCGTGATCAATGATACCAACGCCCATAAATAATGCACATTTAAAAACCGCATGATTCATTAAATGGAATAAGCCAGCAAATAACACTAAAATATAAAACTTAGACAATTCATCTGATGTGTGCTGAGCATAACCTCCACCTAGACCTACCATTGTCATAATCATACCTAATTGACTTATTGTAGAATAAGCGAGTATCCCTTTTAAGTCGTATTGACGTAAAGCAGTTAAAGATCCAAATAACATAGTTATTAGACCAATAAATGTCACTGTATAAATATAAACATTACTAAGTCCCAATAAAGGTGTAAATCTAAATAGTAAAAAGATACCAGCCTTTACCATTGTTGCTGAATGAAGATAAGCACTTACTGGTGTAGGTGCTGCCATGGCCTTTGGTAACCAAATATGAAACGGAAATTGTGCAGATTTAGTAAAAGCACCTAATAAAAGCATCAAAATCATTGGTATAAATAATGGATGTCGTGAAATTGCATTGCGTTGATTAAGAATATCAGTAATTGTGTTTGTTCCCGTAATGATATATAAAATGATAAATCCTGTTAATAACGCTAGCCCACCAAACACTGTAATCATGAATGATTGAATGGCGCCTAATTGACTTTCACCATTATTGTACCAATAGGATATAAGCAAGAATGAGGAAATACTTGTGAGTTCCCAAAATACATACATTAAAATGGTATTATTAGCTATTACAATGCCAATCATACTGAACATAAATAATAGTAAATAGATGAAAAATCTAGGAAGATTGTCCGTACTGTGAGATAAATATTGCGTGGCATAGAAAAATACACCCACACCTATTAGTGAAATAATTAAACCGAACATTAAACTTAAACCATCTAATCTTAAATCTAAATTAATATCAATTGAAGGCATCCATGGTAATTGAACAGCAATAAATTTATTTCGAATCACATCTGGTATTTTCATAATAAAATATGTAGATGTCACAATAGGAGCTATTAATGCAACATAGCCCGCAATCTTTCTAAGTTGACGATGACTCAGAGTGAATAAAACTATGAACATGACTAATAAATTAGTCGCCATAAGATAGACTAAACTCATTTAACCCCTCCTTTTCTTTTTTCATTTATATTAAGTGTAATCATTGGGTGACGATTTGAAACACATCGTATTTCAATAAACCTCAATATTTCTAAAGTTATCTGATATCCAAAATATAGTTAAATGATAGAAATTGATATTCCCGATTGAAAGAAATGATAATCAAATATTTTTTATTAAATTAGTTAAATCAGCAAGTTTTAATCCTTATTATAGTGCAACATGATTTATGATTTGATATTGATAGTTGATTTGAATGCGTTTATTGAGCATACATTGATTCAAGCACTAACGCGTTCTCCCTATATGGTCATATCACAAAAGGTAACCTATTCTTATTTATATCCAAAAGGTAATAAAACTTTTATTTATATAAGAAAGAATCCATGAGGCTATCATTTTTCATTCATCTATAAACTTGAACTAATTCATTCTCATATTAAGAGTTCTTAATATTTTAATACTATATAAATAGCAAGTTTAGACACTGATCAATCTTTTAAGTTGGTTATTTTAAATATCAATTTCCACTTTTCTCTTTTACTATTTAACAATTCTACTTAACTCATATACCTTCAAAAACGGGTTTCATAATTAATGATAAATGACGCATGTATCACATCAAAGGCATTTGCCTAAATTTTTCAAAAAAAGTGACCTTTTTTTCAATCTATTTCGATATATATAGTGAAAGGAGGTTTTATTATGAATGAAGTCAATCAAGTGACGATTATCTTTACTCAAATCAAACATAATTCTGAGGGTAAAGTAGTCGAACATAAGCGTCGTTTTTCTAACATTAATCCGCTTGTTTCTAATGATCAAATCAAATCTTTTCGTTCCATCATTGAACGTATTAGTGGCGAAGAGTATGACAAAGTCGAGATCGTTAAAACAGAATCTTTAATTTAAGGAGGATACATCAGTATGTCAAAAACTTTGGAACTCATATTCAAATCAAATCTTAATAAACCCGTCAAACTACTATTACCCGATTTTAATGCTATTACTACAGAACAATTAATTAAAGAAAGTATGAACCAACTTTTAGAATTAGACATTTTAAGATTTAGTTTGGGAAAGCCTGTCAAAATTTATGCTGCACAACTTATTGATAAAAGTACAACTGTTATATTTGAAGATAAAAATTAATTCATAAAACACTATTTTTGACATTTTATTAAAAGTACTAAAATCATAAATAAGACTTTATGAAAGAACAAATTTTTTAAAATTGTCCAAGTCTAAAAATATAGAAAAAAAGAACTTAATTTACAATATTCTTTTATTAATATGAAGCGAGATATCAAATTCAAAATGATGTCTCGCTTTTTTAGTTCTAAAACTTGTTTAATGTGTATTTTATTATAATGATTCATCAAAATAGTATCGGCTGTATGACACCTTGGAACATTCACAACTTATTTCTATACTTTGCTTATGGCTCAATCATTTTAGAAACATGATTATGAATGGTATGATAATCATATTAAATTGAGAAAGTTGGTTTTTATCATTGTTTTTTCTATATCTTTTAGGAATTTTTGTTGGTATGTTACTTCCTATTCAAACTTCAATCAACTCAAGGCTAAGCCAATTTACCCGTTCATCTTTTTATGCTTCAACCATATCTTTTGCTGTCGGAACAATATGCTTACTTGTGCTTAATCTTATTGTTCATCCACAAGTATTAACACCAGAATTCTTTTCTAAACAAACACTTAACTATACTTGGGTCCTAGGAGGACTATTAGGTGTTATCTATTTAACTGGAAACTTATTATTATTACCAAGATTAGGCGCAGCACTTACTGTTGTTATTACGGTTACAGGGCAAATTATTATGGGTGTAATCATTGATACATTTGGATTATTGGGCGCCCATCAACAATCTTTTACAATATTTAAAGGTGTTGGAATTATATTTTTAATTACTGGAATTATATTTATGAATTATGTTCGTAGACATCCTGTTAATAGACATAAGAATACACCAATAGTATTCTGGTTGCTTATTGGATTCGTATTTGGTTTCGCTCCACCAATCCAAACAACAATTAACAGCACACTAGCTCAACACACACACTCATCCATATTTGCTTCGCTCATATCATTTAGCGTGGGTACAATAGCGTTATTTATATTAACATTAGTATTTAATCGTAGTCTGAAAATATCATCTACTCATAAAACACTAGGTAAGATTAAGCCTATTTATTTTATTGGAGGGATACTAGGAATGGCATTTGTAACATCTAATATTATTTTAATGCCTTTCTTAGGAGCAGCTTTAACTACTATAATTGCTATGATGGGCCAAATGATTATGGGGATTATTATCGATCATTTCGGTTTGTTGGGTTCACCTAAAAACAAAATAACATCACGTAAGTTAGGCGGATTATTATGTATAGCTATAGGTATTATTTTATTACGATTATTTTAATCCTCTTATTCTGAATAAAAATTTTCCGCTTATATTAATGTATATTCATCACACAAATAGATTTCTATTTCAAACTGCCAGCAAAGGTTTTGTCTTTGTTGGCAGTTTTTATGAGTGATTCTTCTTATAGTAACATTTATGTAGAACCTTATATTTTAAAATTAAAGATGGCCTTCTATTTTTCATTTTATTAAATTTATTCACTTTATTTTTCGAAATAAAACAATATATAAACATAAACTAATGCATATTTTAAAATTAATATATTTTTATTTAAAACAATCGTGTATAATAGCATTACAATAATATCAAGAGGTGAACATCCATGACCAAGCAACGCATCGTTATTTCTTCATTACTATTCATTTTTATTGTCACAACTTGTAGTTTTGGTTACATTACCTTCTCTAAATTGACTTCTGAAACAGAAGATATTAAAAATATAAAAACTATAAAAGCAAAGCCCAAAATACTCCTTTCAACAACTGGTATACAAACCCCTCTTAACAGCTACACTTTCTACTACACTCCCACTTTAGGACAACTCCAAAAGCTTTTAGTAAAAAATCATAGCAAAGTATCAAAAAACGCTCCAGTGTTAGAATATTACAATTATGAGAAAGATCATTTATATAAGCAACTCCAAAATACACTTAGTAATGAACGTAACAACAAAACTTTCAATTCTAAAAATGATTTACATTATTATTCATTCAATAATCAACTTAAATTACAAATGATTCAAACTAAATCCTCAATTAAGTCCACTTTATTTTCACCAATTAACGGAAATATTTCATATATTAATTCTATCCCTTCAAAACCAAACGAAAAGATACTGCAAATTAATAGCGACGAACGTATTATTCGTGCTAATATATCAGAATCTGAGCTAAATTTATTAAAAATTAATCAAAATATTTCTGTAACATCTAGTGACCACACTCAATTCACAAGTAAAATTAAAGAAATTTCGAATATACCATCAAAAATAAAAAATGGCGTCTCATATTACGATATTTCACTTTCTACACAACCCAATTATCGAATTGGAACACACTTTAAAATCAAATTAGCCTCAAATGACATAGAGTTACCTACGACAGCTATTATTCAAAAACGCTATGTTTTAATTCTAAAAAACGGGAAAATTAAAAAAAGAGAAGTAACATACAAAAAGAGTTTAAAAAGTGGGTATATCAATATAACTAAAGGCTTATTGATAGATGAAAAAGTTGTTAAAAATCCTACTTCTAAATTAATAAACATTTATATATAAAAATGTTAGTAAAATTCTTTCCAAAAAGTATTCTTTTTAGTATAATTTTTATTAAATTAAGGGAAATTAGAAACAATCTTATTTTTTTTGAATATAGCAAATGCTACATTGCTAATTCAAGTATAATCTTTAAAAGATAATTTGTTTTATAAACACTTATTTGTTTACTTCTTATTTTTATTTAGTTATAATTAACTAAATAATATAGCATTAAATATATTCTTTAAATTTAAATTAATACTATATTATGACAGACACTTTCGTATTTTCATAAGAAAAATAGATATAAATTAATAAATTACGGTATAGTATCCAAGTAATCTTAATTCAATAATATAATTAACTATCTTTAAATTTAAAAGGATGGGTTTTAAGATTTATGGATATGATATAAATAGGGAGGTTTCATTAATGGCTATTTCAAAAATCAATGACTGCTTTGAATTATTAGCTATGGTCACTTATGCTGACAGATTAAAAGGTATAATTAAAAAAGAATTCTCAATCAGCTTTGAAGAATTTGCAGTATTAACTTATATTAGTGAGAATAAAGAAGATGAATATTATCTTAAAGATATTATCAATCACTTAAATTATAAACAACCTCAAGTTGTTAAAGCTGTTAAAAATTTATCTCAAGAAAATTACTTTAATAAAAAACGTAATGAACACGATGAAAGAACTGTTTTAATCTTAGTAGATTCTAAGCAGCGTAAAAAAATCGATGATTTACTTAAACGAGTAAACAACCGTATCAAAGAAGCAAATAATGAAAATGAAGTATAATGGCTAGGGAGTAAAACAGATATTTCTTTCACTTATGAAAGATAAGACTGTTTTACTCTTTTATTAAGTTAATACGATAGTGATCTGAGTCCAAACTTTACTGCTACTACAAAACCCTCAAATGATTTTCCGACAATAATCATTTAAGGGTTTTTATTTATGTTCTTATTTTTTAACTAACAAAATCTAAATAGAGTTTCAGGAATTTTTCTGGTTCCTCGATATGTGGTGCATGTCCTGAATTATCAAATACAATTTTTGTAACTTGATCATAATATTGATCCATATCATAATGACTTTTATTTTGTATGAGTGGGTCGTACTTACCATTCACAATTAAAGTAGGTATAGACACATTATGATGAACACGAGTTAAATCTTTAATATTAAGCAATGCACGTACTGCAATTGCACTTTCTTCCGGAGTTGGTCTATTGTATAATTTTTGGCTTTGATACCATTTCATTGCTTTATCTTTCTCTTTAAATAATTTAGAAAATAAAATAATCATTGCCTCAGATTTATTAAACCCTGCTAATTCTTCTTGGTAATCAACCATTAATTTGTTGAAACCATTTGCAATGTCCTCACTTTTAGCCGAAACAATTGTCAATGTAATCACTTTATATTGATATTTTTCAGTAAATTCACTTGCAATGATGCCCCCCATATCATGTCCTAAAATATGTGCAGAATCGATGTTTAATGCTCTCATTAAATCATTTAAATCTTCAACATGATCTTTTAATTCATATGATTCTGTTCGTGAAGATTTCCCATGACCTCTGACATCATAAGTAATTACTCTATACTGCTTCTTGAGTTCATTTTTTAAATCCTTAAATCCTGCCAAATTTCCATCTAATCCATGAATTAAAATGATGGGGATGCCTTCGCCTTCATCAATATAGTTAAGTTCAATCTGATTACAAATTTGAATTTTATTCATATTGGCACCTCCCTTTAGTCATTTATATACCCATATTAAAATAGTGTTACGCTTTCAGGTTATTTTCAGTGTAATTAAATTATTTTTATATTAAAATAGTGATTCATTTTCTAAAACAAGCTTTATGGTAAACAAATGATATATTTTAATAAATTAAAAAACTCAGAAAGATATGTCTAGCATATTTTCTGAGTTAAAATCTTTGTATTATGATGATTTAGTACGTGCAGATAAACGTATCGTATAAAAAATGATTAGCACAACAAGTATAATCCATATTGCTAAAGAGAAAAACTGTGCAATTTCCGGATTAGTTACCATTGCATCTATTGTTTTTTGACAAAATAGTAAGCCAACTCCAACAAATTCTATACGTTTAAAGAATATACCAACAAGACTTAGAATGATTCCAGCGAAAAATACAAACTGATGACCGTAGATAGAAATAGGAATAATAGCCCAATTAAAGTGAAATCCTTGCATAATTACTAGAATTAAAGCAATAATACCAATGATTATTCCAGTTCTCATTTCATACTTATTACTGTATAAATAGTTTTTTTTGGCAATACGCACATATAATATGAGTGTTATTGGAAATATGACTAAGCAATAAAATAAGCTTATACCGGTAATTGCTTGAAAAGGTACATATTGTTTATCGTACAAATATGAAATAAGAATAAAGTTAATGATAAAGAAAATCATTGGATTGAGTTGTAATGCAAACAAATTACGCTGAATTGTTAATATTAATTGCGCAGGTGATTTACCTCTATATTCAATGTAATCTTGATCTTTTTCTTCAGACTTTTTAATATCTTGTCGATATTTTTCTTTTATATCATCAATTAAGTGTGGTGACATTCCTTTGTGACTAAAATAATCATTAATATTTTCGAGTAATACTTTATCATTCGTACGCATGATTTACTCCTTTTCATTTAAATCTTGATGTAAATTGTAGATTTCATAAGTTAATTATTTTCAAATTAAAATTTTATCATACATCTTACAATTTTACTTGAACATAATGATTAATCATATCATCATTAGCAACTAAAATAAAAAGAAGAGCTAAAGTGAAATCCATTTTACAAATTATGATTTCATCTTTAAACTCTTCAAATTTCAAACTATTTTATCTTATAAAACGTATATCCAATTCTTCTTATTTATTTAAGTCTATACGATATAACTTCACATTTTTATCTTTTGGTGAATTTGAACTGAATTGATAACTTGTTTGGCCTTTTTGAATATAGCCAAAGTTACCTGTAACATTATTATAATGTACACGACTTATAGCTTTATTACCAAGTTGTTGTTTAACGGCTTTGTATGAAGGGCCGTTTGCATTATTATACGTCATTGATACGCGTGTAACATTTCCTCTTTCTTTTTTACCATTAGCTGTTACTAACAAAACACCTTTATCAGTTCTAAATTCGTAATACTTTTCATTACTATTTGGGTTATAAGAATAGATAGGATGACTATACTTTTTTAATACACTCTTCATTGATTCGCCTATCTTAACGTTTTCTAATGATTTATCACCTTTGTTTAATTGTTGTACTGTTTTCATTGAATTACCAGTTGCCGCTTCAACGTTGTTTCCAACGCTTACTCCTGTTAAAACTAATCCTAAAACAAGTAATGATGTTATTAGTTTTTTCATAAGCACTCACTCCTTTGATTCTTTATGTCTTCTGTGCTCATGTTAATTGTACTATAAATATTACTAAAATAACAATAATATTACAAAATGATTACGTAAATTGTGTAGATAACTTTCTTTTAACAACTGTTTCAGCGCTTATAGTAAAACATATCTTGCTTAATTCATTGATTATTACCTTACAAAATTTCAGTATGAACTCTTTTATTTAGGTGCATATTGGTGAATGAAGTTTGTTGACTCTTGAGTAAATTGAGCCTGTTCTTCAACAAAAGGATATACACTTGAATGTTGATAGACGTTAAATTCACTGTGTTGAATCAAATCTGCGACTTCTTTAGCTTCTAGTGTAGTTGTACGTTTCCCGTGTTCTCCAGCAACAATAAGCGTAGGAACTTGAACATGCTTGAAAACATCTGCAATACCTTCGGATTTGAAAACATCTTTAACAGCTTGAATTTCTTCTTTAGTAGAAATACTATTTGTATCAACGACATGCTTTAAAAATTTATTCATCTTACGTGCTTTATAATATCTACGTTTATCCAAAAATTTTTCTTGCTTATCATCTTCCCAGTTACGTATTTTATGTGCATATTTTCTGAACAAGCGTTCTTCAGGCAATTCACCTTCTATTGAAGTAGGATTAACTAATATGATTGAGGATACATAGCCTGGATTTCTAACAGACATATCAGCAGCAATAAGTGCCCCCATCTCATGCCCAATAAATGCTGCTTCATCAATATATATAGCATCTAAAAAAAATTTTATATCGTCAGCAAAGTCATAAAACTCTATATTTCTAGGCTTATCAGAATAACCATGTCCTCTCAGATCGATGAGCACAACCTGAAAAGACTTTGCTAATACCTTAGCTAAATCATTAAAAACAGCATAATTATCAAAAGCGGTATGCACGAGTACGACAGGATAACCTTGTCCCATAGTACTATAGTGTAATGTTGTACCGTCTTGTTTAGTAATTAAATCCATTGCCATGTTGTTCTTCTCCTTCTGTTTCAAAATTATCTGGTAAAATTTTAAGCAATTCCTCTATGGTAGTAATCGTATAATCTACTTCTTCTGTTAATGGCTCCAATTCTGCATCTTCTTGTTTATACCACACACTTACCATCCCCATTGCACGTGCAGGAGCAACATCGTTTAATGCATCATCTCCGACATACATTATTTCAGATGGTTTAACCCCCAATTGATCAATCATATCTTCAAAGATTTTAGGATGTGGCTTACGATAACCTACAGTTTCAGAAGTAGTTAAATAATTAATAACGTGCATAATCCCCAATGAATGCAATCTAAATTGTTTAATTTTGGATTTTCCATTTGCAATCACACCAATCATGTAATGATGTTTCGATAACTTTTCTAATGTATACAAAGTATCATAGTAAGGGAAAACGTAACGATAGAAATGCATTTCAAAGTCATTAAATAAATCTCTCCATTTAAGACGGTCGATATGAAATTGTTTAATGATTTCCTTATATAGATCAGGTTTATCGTTGTCTTCATCATCGTCTAATTCAATAAATTTATTCTTATAATCTGCTAGTTGCACATGAATAAAATAATCATGAAACCGTTCATATTGCTCTTCTATAAACTTTTCACGCGATTTAACTCTATCTAATAGCGTGCCTTCTAAATCAAAGACGATAGCCTTAATGCAGTTTAAATTCATTTTCAATGACCTCTTAACTTTTTAATAATACTATTGTAGCAAAAGAGTAGTGTGAACGTCATATGTTAGTCTGTTTAACTAAAATATAAAATAGGACTGGTACGCCGAGCAATGCCATCACGATGCCTACAGGAATTTGAATAGGTTGTATCATTGTACTTCCTATAAAATCTGCCATTATCATGACTACAGCACCTATGATTATATTCAATAACATTTGTAATCCTATTTGATAACGCCAATAAAATTTTCTAATCAGTTGTGGAATAATCATGCCTATAAAACCAATAACTCCAACGTATGCGACCACAACTGCTGTCATGATGGAAGCTACTATAAGAACAATATACGTTACTTGTTGTACATTTAATCCTAAAGACTGACTTTTCAATTCACCAACTTGCAATAATTTAATTCCTTTTTGCATTAAAAATAATACTATGATTGCGACAGATGCTATCATGCTAATAATCATAACGTCCTGATATTCAGCTGATGAAAACCCACCGAACAGATAACTAGCAATTGGATTCATCTTCTTAGGATTAATCAAAACAAGCAAATACAATAATGCATTCAATAGTGCACCAAGTAGTAATCCCGTTAATATAAGCATTTGAACAGGATATCCTTTGGCTAGCATCGCTGAAACACTTAAAACAAGTAACAGTGTGATTAAACTAAAAATAATGGAGAATATAGGGAACCATAAAAAACTAAGTCCCAAAAATAAAGCAATTCCAGATCCTAATGATGCACCACTAGCTAATCCCAATGTAAAACTATCTGCAAGTGGATTATTTAACACGATTTGATACACTTGGCCAGCTAATGTAAGTACTGCACCAGTGAGCATGGCTTCAAGCAATCTAGGTAAACGAACCTGGAATAATATGGTTTGATTAAAAACATCATCAAGTTTTCCTACATCCCAGCATAAACTTAAGCTCATGCTTAATATTAAAATAAATAACCATATAATAACACTTCTATATTTATTCATAACTCTCTCTTTCAATACTTTCTTAATCACTATATTAACAAAACAATACTTAAAAAGTGTAAAACGACTGTCTTCCATTCGTTGGACGATTTAGTCATCGAGTAATGAGGTTGAATCAAAGGGCATTTGCATCAGTTTAATTCAATCCCCGTTTATCATAAATATTAAAAATACCTGAGACAATAACTACTGTCCCAGGCGTTTGAAATACATCTTTGTCAGCTTATTAAGAAAAATAATTATCTAAGCAAAATACAATACATCGTATTCAAATAATTATTTTTTATATATTTCGTCTCTTAAATCCTTTAGCCCTTCATCAATACGAGGACCTGGTCGAGAAACTTCATCCCCATCTACTGTTTCAATACGTGTATTTTTAACAGCATTAATTTTATCAAAACCACCACGTTTTTTTATCATTTCTATGTAATCTGATTTTGATTTACCTTCTGTGGAAATCAGAATATCAGGATTACGTTTAATAATGCTTTCTTTACTTACTGATTTCCAACCTTTAACATCATCAAAACTATTTTTAGCATCTAGTTTCTCTAACATATCGTTAAAGAATGTATCTTTTCCGGCAGTGTAAATGTCTGGTTTAGATGATACTTCCATAAACACTTCTTGTTTCTTATGATGTTTAGGAACGGAGTTAATGATTTTATCTACATTATGTTTTGTTTCATCAACAAGTTCTTTAGCTTGTTTTTCACGATCCGTTAATTTTCCAATTGATTTAAAGGTATCATAAGTTTCATCAATCGATTGTGCATCTTTCACATAAACGACTTTTACTCCCTTATCTTTAAGTGACTTTAGCACTTTACCTGCAGAATTTTTCTGTGACTCATGCGCTAAAATTAAATCCGGTTTAGCTTTTATTAAATCTTCTTTATTTAAATTCATCGCATCGAATTGTTTTTTACCTTTTTTTACATCTTTAGGATAATCATCCACAGTGGATACACCTACTATATCTTCTCCGATTCCTAAGCGATATAAAATTTCTGTGTTACTAGGAATGAGCGAAACAATTCTATGATATTTTTTATCGCTTTTTTCAGTGTCTTTATTATTAGATGAGTGGTTGGCATCTTGACTACATGCAGCCAGTACTACAATCAATGCGCATATAACTATCCATAGTTTACTTTTCATTTGGAGCATCACCCTTTCACAAATTATTTTTAATGTTCCTATTCATCATATCAAAATATACCAATATTTGTAGATACAATTTTATTTGATTTTCACAAAATATGAGAAAAAGACAACTTTGAATTAAATCAATTAATATATTTAACCCCAACTTGCTTTGTCTGTAGAATTTCTCGTTGAATTTCCTTATGTTGGGGCCCCAACCCCAACTTGCTTTGTCTGTAGAATTTCTCGTTGAATTTCCTTATGTTAGGGCCCAAACCCCAACTTGCCTTGTCTGTGGAATTTCTCGTTGAATTTCCTTATGTTAGGGCCCAAACCCCAACTTGCCTTGTCTGTAGAATTTCTCGTTGAATTTCTCTGTATTGGTATCAGTTTTACAATGTAAGTATCAATCGGTAAAATGCTAAAAATGTCTGAGACAATCAACGATGTCCCAGACACATAATATTTTATAATTTAATAAACGTTTTTATCGCATCAGAAATGTATAAATTCAAACCACGTTCACGTTGCTTGTTAATAAACTTTACAAATCGCTCGTCTTCAATATAAATCTGAGCCATATATTCTAAAAATTGATTGTCACAATTAGGAACTTGTTCTTTCAAAATACATTGTAATTTCTTAATTTTTCCACTTGCTTCAAGTATAGAAACTTTGTTTAAGTATAACTGATTCATATCGTCAAAAAACATATTTAATTGCTTATTAATTTCCTCAAAATGATTTTGCTGTTCTGATTCATCCTTACTTTTTTGTTTATCTTTATATGCTTGATAATAATGGGTATCTCTATACTTACTTGTTGCTTCTTTTTCATACTGCTCATTTAAATTGAAATTTTGCATTGTAGTTACCTCAATCTCTTCATTATCTTGGTGAAAATGATGTTCTAACGTACAGATAATATCATTTAAGCGATCTCTTTTTTTAACAATGTGATAAAAATTATCATGTAATATTTTAGTTCTAAAATCACTATCACCTTCAAAATATATCTGTATTTGTTTTAATGTTAAATCTAATTCCTTTAAAAAGAGAATATATTGTAACTTTGAAATATCTTGAACATTATAATATCGGTACCCATTAGCACTCATTTGTTGTGGTACGAGTAACCCCTTTTCATGATAATAATGAAGCGTACGTATACTAACTCCGGTAATGTCAGAAAGCATTTTGGGACTGAAGCGTTCTTTCATCATTTCACCTCCTGAATTAAAGTATGAGGTATGACGTTACGTTAAGGTCAATACTTATTTTTTAAAATAGGTATCTAAAAAGGTATAGCGTTGTTTCCCTTTACCATTAAAATAATTTTTTCCAAAATTATCTAATAAAGCGTGAAACTCATTTGCATCTTGATTTGAAAATGATTCAGGAAGTGTTAATTCCTGCTTCAATTGATGATAACTTTCTGTATGTTGATATCCCAATTTTCTAAAAATACGTCTAGTATAACTATCAGGTATAAATTCTTTACCTTTAAAAATATATACTATTAAGACGTCAGCGGTCTCTTCACCTATGCCACGGATAGTGAGTAACTCTTTTCTTAAGTTACCACCGTATAACTTAGCTATACTACTATAATCAAAGTGATGTTCATTTAACCATAGTAACAATGCTTGTATAGCCTTAGCTTTATTTTTATAGAAACCACTCGAACGTATCACTTGCTGCAACGATTCTAAAGGCATTTTCAATATTGTCTGTGCATTAAAAAAAGTTTCTTCCTTTAATCTTGATAACGCTATATCTGCATTATTCCAATTAGTATTTTGGACTAGAATTGCCCCAAGCATCATTTCTATTGGTGTTTCTGCTGGCCACCAATATTGAGGGCCCATATTTTGATATAGAATTTGATATAATTTCTCTATTGATAACATGATTTCTTCCCCCGCAAAACTTCGAATGATTATTTTATCTCGCATGCTACATTATCCAATTTTCCCAAGAAGTCTGAGGTGTTGTCCTACCTAATTGTTGATAATACTTTTATAACAAACTTTATGCTGTACCCCAATCTCGGTTTGCTATGCTTATTTTTTCTTTTTGGTATGCATATGTAATAAGGACTAAATAATGTAAGAGCCTGTACATATAAATATGTCAGGCTCTCGTGTATCTATTTTATGAAGTTTTACATAGATTCTGGTGCTGTGACACCTACTAATGCTAATGCATTGTGCAAGGTAATACGCACCGCTTCAATCATAGCTACATATGCTTTAGTTTTTTCTGTATCATCTGTAAGCACTTTTTCAGCATTGTAAAATTTATGGAATGCTGCAGCTAGATCTTGAATATAATTAGTTAGACGATGAGGTGCGCGATGTTCGGCTGCACTCTCTATCGTTGATTCAAATTCTGCTACTTTTTTTAATAAGTCGATTGCTTTATCATTATTTATTTTAGAAAAGTCTGCATCAGTAGACACTTCAATACCTTGTTCTTTAGCTTGCTTTAAAATAGAGCAAATTCGTGCATGTGCATATTGTGCGTAATAAATTGGATTGTCCTGAGATTGCTCTTTAGCTAACTCTAAATCAAAGTCAAAATGAGAATCAGGACTACGCATTGTTAAGAAATAACGTGCAGCATCGATACCGACTTCATCCATAATTTCACGTAAAGTAATCGCATTGCCTGTACGCTTACTCATCTTCACTTCTTCTCCATTTTGCATAAGGCGAACCATTTGCATAATTTGAATTTCAAGACGATCGCTGTCTACACCAAATGTTTCTAAGCTAGCTTTGAGACGATTAATATAACCGTGGTGATCTGCACCCATTAAATCAATTAAAATATCATTTCCTCTATTAATCTTGTTATAGTGATAAGCCGTATCTGGTGTGAAATAAGTATAATTACCGTCTTTTTTTATTAATACACGATCTTTATCGTCTTTGAAGTCACTTGTACGTAACCAAGTTGCACCATCTGCTTCATACGTGTAGCCTAGTTCTTTCATTTTAGATAATGTATTTTCAATCGCGCCATTCTCATATAAAGATGTTTCACTAAACCAATTATCAAAGTGCACGTTAAAGTCAGATAAATCCTTTTTCAATTTTTCCATTTCATAATCGACACCAAGTTGTCTAAATGTTTTTAAGCGTTCTTCATCAGTGTAGTCTTTTATTTCTGGATGTTTAACAGCGAGGTCTTTCCCGATTTCAATAATGTCTTTACCATTATAACCATCCGCCGGCATCTCATAACTCGTATCACCTAAAGCTTCAAAGTATCGTGCTTCAATTGATCGTGCTAAATTAGTGATTTGATTACCTGCGTCATTAATATAATATTCACGTGTAACGTTGTAACCAGCCGCAATGAGAATATTAGCTAAAGAATCGCCTACAGCTGCATTTCTAGCATGACCAATATGTAAGTCTCCAGTTGGATTAGCTGATACATATTCTAATAAAATGTTAGTATTCTTAGATTGTGTTGCATATCCAAATCGATCACCTTTTGTGATAGCTTCTGGAATAATGTCTGTTAAATATTGATTATCCAGATAAAAGTTGATGAAACCTGGCCCAGCAATATCAACCTGTTTAACGTGTGCTTTGCTTGTATCTAAATGATCGACAATAGCTTGCGCAATTTCACGCGGATTACGCTTAGCAATCTTTGTTAAAACCATAGCAATATTAGAAGAATAATCTCCATTTTTAGGATCTTTAGGTATTTCAATTTTGATTTCTGGAATATCTTCTGCGAGGTTAGCTTTTCTAATACTAACTTCTATTTCTTCTATTAGCGTTTGTTTAACCTGATCGATTATACTCATTCACTTATCTCCTTATAATTTATTTCATATTGATAAGAACCCATTTTTTGTTCATCTTGATATAACTCATAATGTATTTTTAGCTTACCGCCATTATGAGTGACGAAATGCTTAAGACTTAATGTTTTAACAGTTAAAGGTATTTTTCCGGCAGGTACATCATAGAGTGTTGTCGTCTCATGTCCTTCGACGAAATGTAAGTTCATATTAATGTCACCTTTACGAATTAACTTTACACCGGTATCTTCAATTTTAATCGTAACATTGACTTTAGCATCTTCAATTTGTTCTTCGTAACGTATAAAATCTGCAAATTTTTGTTGCCAAAAACCTTTTGTAGTAAACTCAAATCTCTGCTTTTCACCATTCTGTTTCAAAACTTGATGGGTTTGAATGTTAATATTTTTATTCAATTTACTACTCACCTTAACCCTTACAATAATAAATGTCATTATAGCATAAAACTGCTATTGCTTGTAGTACTCAAGACATGTGTTCATGTCAAAAATTTACACAATATGAAAAGAACCTGAAACATCAATTTTGTCCCAGATTCTTTTTACATATTCACAATTCATAACTGATGTGAAAGTGGCACTTTCCTATTCTAGATATTGTTGCCACAGAGAACTCACACATTCAATATAAATGTCACCTATCACTTCAATCAGATTTGCTATTATTCAACATCAATAATGTCAGTTTCATATTTTTTTAATAAAAATCTATATTTATCGAAATATACGATGCCGAATATCATTGCTGCAATGATGAACATTGTCTTTTTCATCTTTTAACCTCATATTCCTCAAAATATTTTTAAATCTATAATATATTATAGCATTATCAAATTGCATTTCTATAAAATATTTAAGGTTCGAGTTAATTTTCATTCATATATTTTAGATGAAATGTCCATCTTCAAATATTACACGCTCTTTTTTATTTTGAATAAAGTGATTAAAATTATTATTTTGAAAATCACTTAAAAGAGCTTTAGATGTACTATAATTAAACATAAAATCCTCAGTCTCAATAAACATTTTTTTAAAAAGTAGTCCGTCTTTTAAAGTGATTTTTTTTATATCATTATAATCGACTTCATCTACTTTAATGTATTCAAAAGTGTTAAAATTTACATTTAAAAGAGCCAAGAATTTTTCTCCAAAATAATAAACGTGTAATGGTTGTCTCTTATTTTGCCCAATTAGGAGACGCCCCTTTTCAAATGTTTGTTGTGGGAAATTTAAATCTAAAAACTCTAAAATTTTATCTTCTTTTAATTTAAATTGCATAATTAGTCCCTTCCCTTTTTTACATTCACAAATTAAAAGATAATATAATTTCCTAATATTATATTATTTTTTATGTTCACTTTTAGTGCTAGCTTCTCATATCAATGACCATTCGACCTGTGATTGTTCCCTTTTCCATTTCATCAAAAATATCGTTAATTTCAGATAATTGTCTTAATTGGACTTTAGGAATAACTTTATTTTCGGCAGCAAATTGAAATGCTTCTCTTAAATCTTGTCTGGTACCAACTAATGAACCAACGACTTCAATTCCATCAAGCACTAAACGCGGAATATCTAAATCCATTTTGTCTACTGGAAGTCCTACTGCTACCACACGTGCACCCGCCTTAACAACATCCACTGCTTGATTAAAAGGTGTTTTAGCTACAGCAGTAATCACCGTTGCATCTAATCCTTTATTATTCGTTAGACGATTAACTTCCTCAATAGGATCAACATTAGTTGAATTTATGATTGCATCAGCACCAAGCTCTTTAGCAAAATTTAATTTATCATCATTAATGTCGAATGCAACAACTTTCGCTCCCATTACGTTTTTGGCGTATTGCAATGCTAAATTACCTAATCCACCCACACCAAATACGCCTAACCATTGTCCTGGTTCGATGCCACTCACTTTTACTGCTTTATATGTTGTCACACCTGCACAGGTAATAGATGAAGCAGTCGCTGGATCAAGATTTTCTGGAACTTTAACTGCATAATTCGCATCAACAATGACTTCTTCAGCCATTGCCCCGTCAACAGTATATCCGGCATTGAGAACATCCCTGCATAATGTTTCTCTACCAGTTGTGCAATACTCACAATTACCACATGCTGCATACATCCATGCTATAGATACACGATCCCCTACCTTTAATGAATCTACGTTATCAGCAACTTCAATGACACGTCCAATTCCCTCATGTCCCAGCGTTACACCTGTTACGTCACCGAAATCTGCATTTTTAACATGTAAATCAGTGTGACATACACCACAATATTCAGTCTTTACTAATGCTTCTCCAGGTTTTAATTCTCTTAAACGTTTTTCTTCAATACTTACTTTGTGATCTTTGGTTACTACAGCTGCTTTCATAAAAAGCCCTCCCTAGTATTAAAGTGTAATTCTATTACTTCCACCCTTATTTTACACTCTTTTGAAATCGTTTTCCAAAAGTCCTTTCATTTATACTGAATTTTTTGTAAATTGTATATAGAGCGACATAATATCGTCACTTTTATAGCATATTTTATGCTTTATTCATATATTTTAATTTTTTAACTATATATATCATGTTAGTGAAAAGTCATCGCTCTTAATCACACCTTATAATTCTGGGGATGAAGATGTGTATTTTAAAAATCTTAATCGGAGGGGATGAAAGTGAAGTCGCAAGTTTTATATGGAAAATCTGAAATTGAAATCAATGTGCCTGATGATAGCACAATCATAGAGCCTCAAAACATCAATGCTATTCAAGACTATGAATCAGCAATTAAAAATGTATTAAGAAACCCCACAAATTCTAAATCTTTAAAAGAAATGGTAAACAGTAATGATATTGTTTCTATTGTTATTAGTGATATAACACGTCCAACGCCTAACCATATTCTTGTACCTTTACTAATTGAGGAATTAAATCATGTTCCTCGTGAGAATTTCGTAATTATTAATGGTACAGGGACTCATCGAGATCAAACGCGAGATGAATTGATTCAAATGTTAGGTGAAGATATTGTAAATTCAGTAAAAATCGTTCACAATCATTGCTCAGAAAAAGAAAGTCTAGCTAAAGTGGGACACAGTCAATATGGATGTGATGTATATTTAAACAAAGCATATGTAGAATCCGATTTTAAAATTGTAACAGGTTTTATTGAACCTCACTTTTTTGCCGGATTTTCAGGGGGACCTAAAGGGATAATGCCTGGAATTGCAGGTTTAGAAACAATTCAAACTTTTCATAATGCAAAGATGATTGGCGATTCGAGATCAACGTGGGGAAATTTAGAAGATAATCCAGTTCAAGACATGGCACGGGAAGTTAACCGTATGTGTAAACCTGACTTTTTACTTAACGTTGCATTGAATAAAAGTAAAGAAATTACTGCAGCATTTGCTGGTGAAATCTTTGATACACACAAAGAAGGATGCGCATATGTAAAAGAACATGCAATGTTTAAATGTGATCAACACTTTGATATTGTTATCGCATCAAATTCTGGCTATCCTTTAGATCAAAATTTATATCAAACAGTAAAAGGGATGAGTGCAGCGAGTAAAATTGTAAAAAAAGACGGTCATATTATTATGGTATCTGAATGTGCAGATGGCTTTCCTGATCATGGTAAATTTGCCGAAATTTTCAAAATGGCAGACACACCTCAAGGTATTTTAGAACTTATTCACGATCCAAACTTTAAGGAAGTTGACCAATGGCAAGTACAAAAACAAGCAAGTATTCAAACTTTTGCCAATGTGCATGTTTATTCAGAACTTACTGACCAACAACTTAAAGACTCGATGTTAATCCCAACCTCTAACATTGAACATACAATACAAGAATTAGAACATCGATATGGTCGTAAATTAACCATTGGTGTTATGCCACAAGGTCCTTTAACGATACCGTACGTAGAAGACAAAGAATAATAAATGGAGGATGGAAACTATGACTGAATTAAATACTAAAGAAATGAAATTAGACGCACTATTGAAAGACATGCAGAGTGTAGTCATTGCCTTCTCAGGTGGAGTAGATAGTAGCTTGTTACTGAAAAAAGCGATTGATGTTTTAGGTGTTAATTATGTTAAACCTGTTGTAGTAAAATCAGAATTATTTAGAAATGAAGAGTTTGAACTAGCGCTTAAACTTGGACAAAGTCTAGGTGTTGAAGTATTAGAAACTGAAATGTCTGAACTTCAAGATGCGAATATCGTTAAAAACACGCCCGAAAGTTGGTACTATAGCAAGCGCTTGATGTATAGTCAACTTGAGAATATTAAGAATAAACTAGGATTTAATTATGTGCTAGACGGTATGATTATGGATGACTTAGATGATTTTCGTCCCGGATTAAAAGCAAGAGACGACTTTGGTGTGCGTAGCGTTTTACAAGAAGCAAAACTATATAAATCTGAAGTTAGAGAATTAAGTCATCAACATGACTTGCCTGTATGGAATAAACCAGCCTTATGTAGTCTAGCATCAAGAATACCTTATGGTGAGGAATTAAGTTTCACAAAAGTTAACAAGGTCAACGAAGCAGAAAAATTCATTTTAAGCCTAGGTATCAACCACGTACGAGTACGCTATCATCACAACATAGCACGCATTGAAGTAACAGAAGATCAATTAACTAATCTTCTTAAATTGAAAGACAGTATCATATTACATTTGAAAGAATTAGGATTTGACTATGTAACAATGGATTTAGAAGGCTATCGTACAGGTAGTATGAATGAAATCATTGATACCAAATCTACAAGTTTTAAATAAGGATGTGAGTACCTATGAGCCATAGTTATAATTCTATAGAAGAGGTGCTCAAAGCTGTAAAATCAAATCAACTATCTATTAATGATGCTAAAGCCCAACTCAGTCATTATGACGAATTGGGCTTTGCTAAAATTGACTTACATAGAGCACAGCGTCAAGGGTTTCCCGAAGTTATCTTTGGGCAAGGAAAAACAAAAGAACAAATCACTAAAATCATCTCTAGTTTGATATTTCATAATGAAGTTATTCTAGTGACACGTGTTGATGAAATGAAAGCAAAATATATTTTACAACATTATCCAAAGTTGGAATATCATCAAACTGCACAGTTAATTAGCACGCCACTGAATGATATACCACAATCTAAATATTATGTTTCTGTACTTTGTGCTGGAACTTCTGATTTACCTATTGCAGAAGAAGCTGCGTTAACCGCTGAAATCATGGGAGTAAGTGTAAAACGATTTTATGATGTCGGGGTTTCAGGAATTCATCGCTTATTATCCAACATTCATGATATACGCAAAGGTAAAGTTTCAATCGTTATAGCTGGAATGGAAGGCGCTTTAGCAAGTGTTGTTGGAGGATTAGTCAACCACCCTATATATGCAGTACCAACGAGTATAGGTTATGGAGCAAACTTGAATGGGGTTACCACCCTATTATCAATGATAAATAGTTGTGCACCCGGAACCAGCGTATTAAATATCAATAATGGATTTGGTGGCGGTTACAACGCTGCACAGATTATCCATATGCTAGAAAATAAAGAGAGTGAGGTATCTTTATGACAAAAGCATTGTATTTAGATTGCCACGCAGGTATTGCCGGAGATATGCTACTTTCTGCTTTAGTTGATTTAGGCGCACACCCTGAAGACATTGAATCAGAACTAAAAAAGTTACCTTTAGATCAATTTAAGCTACATTTTCAAAAAAGAGTAAAACAAGGTATTCATGCAATGACATTAAACATTGATGTTAAAGAATCAAATCATCATCGTCACGTTAATGATATATTTAAAATGATAGATGACAGTACTCTTCCGGAAAGAGTTAAATATCGCAGTAAGAAAATTTTTGAAATTATTGGCCAAGCAGAAGCTAAAATTCATGGCATGTCGTTTGAAGAAGTTCACTTTCATGAAGTAGGGGCAATGGACTCTATTATCGATATTATTGGTGGGTGTATTGCTCTAGAACAACTAGGGATTAACACATTATACTGTTCAGCTATTCCAACAGGTCATGGTAAAATCCATATTGCTCATGGCATTTATCCAATCCCTGCACCTGCTACTGCTGAAATTCTTAAAGGTATCCCAATCGCACATTTTGATGTTCAAAGTGAACTCACAACCCCTACTGGTGCTGCATTTGCTAAGGGACTCGTTTCATCGTTTGGGCCATTTCCTTCAGCAACAATACAACATATAGGCTATGGTGCTGGCAGTAAGGATTTTAATTTCCCTAATATATTAAGGGTTATTCAATTTGACTCTGAATTCGAGCAACAAGATAGCGTTCAAGTAATAGAGTGTCAAATAGATGATATGACCCCTGAAGCATTAGGTGATTTTATGAATAATGCGTTAGAACAAGGTGCTTTAGATGCTTACTATACGCCTATATTTATGAAAAAAAGTCGCCCAAGCACGCAGTTAACGTTAATATGTAAATTACATGATAAGATATATTTCGAACAACTTATCTTACAAGAAACAAGTTCTTTAGGCGTCAGAAGTACTTCTGTTAATAGAAAGATCTTGAATCGCGCGTTTAAAATTCTTTCTACACAACACGGCACTGTTTCCATTAAATTTGGTCTACAAAATGGAAAAATTATGAAAATGAAACCCGAGTATGAAGATTTGAAGAAGATGGCTAAAACTACAAACCAACCGTTTCAAGTAATTCATAACGAGGTATTACAACAACTCTATCAAACATATCGTATAGGAGATATACTTCAATAAATTAAGTCTTATTCATTTAAATTTTGCACATCAAAAAAAGGATAGGGACAGTCATTCTACATAAAACTGTCATCTATCCTTTTATTCTATTCAAATGCTCGATATAGTTCTTCACTAGAATTATTCCACATTTCAACGTTATGATTCTGTAGAAATTCTTTTAAAATTTGTTTGTTATCATCACCGATTTGGTCAATGATAAATTGATGTTTCATGGACTTATCCATCATATTAACATGTTCTGGCATGCTCTTATAACCACGTCTAATACTTTTGTTAACTAATAAATAGCATGCAGTCACACCCGCATAATATGGTCCTTGTTCACTACGTTCGGTCGTCACCCAACATAGCCAGTATGCTTTAGCCTCCTCACCTTCAACTTGCGATTTGTCAGTAATCCACTTGACACCCTTTTCAACTTCAGCACGTGCATGCATACCACCAATATCAACAAATGCCTTCTGATTTTCAATATCTATAAAAACCGGGGCAATATTATCTAAACTAATTGAACCAATATTAGTTCCTTTATGACCATCTAGTGGATCATTTTTTATAATATTGAAATTGAAACCTTTTTTCTCAGACAAACGAGACACCTCCTAATAAGTCATTAAATAAAAACGATATATCTTATTCTTAACAGTTAGTTTAATTCATTAAGCAAGTTAATAATAGAACCTTTAATTTGATAATCTTTAATCTTTAAAATCATTTCTTTAGGATAATATAATTTATGGTCTTCTCTATTAATCCCTGTAATACTATTGATTACCAATGATTGATTACTTATTTCTGTAATTCCACCATTACTTTTTAATAAATGAATCGGTTTACGATTTGATCCCGGGCGATCATAATCATAAGGTAAATCTGAAAATGCTTCACTTACAAAGTAATAATCAGGATTAATACCACCCGCTTCAAATAATTCTTGCAATTCAGAAATGGTAATAATTGAACCGTCGAAAGGAATATATTTAAATAAATCTCTATTGATAAACCGTCTTGATAAATCACTTAATATTGGATCATTTTCATGAATCCATTTCTTCAAGTAATACAATACAACTGCTTCATCAAGTTCCACATATTGTTCAATCGTCATTGTTCCTTCAAAGAATGGTATGAAGTCTTTTGGATACATTTTAAATTCATATCCTTCATTATAAAGCTGCTTAGCTCGTTTTAAACAATTGTTTAATAAAACTTCTCCACCACGGCTTACTGGATGAAAATATATTTGCCAATACATTTGATAACGACTCATAATGAAATTTTCGACAGCATGCATACCACTATCTTTAATTAACACTTCTTCTTTAGATGGTCTCATCAACCTTAAAATACGCTCCATATCAAATGAGCCATACGTTACGCCTGTAAAATATGCATCTCTTTGTAAATAGTCCATTCGATCAGCATCAATTTGTGAGGAAATCATAGAAATAACAAGCTTATTATCGTGCGTTTTATTAATTACATCAGCTACTTGTTTAGGAAAGTTATCAGAGACTCGACTTAGTACACCATTAACCTCAGTATTTCCTGTAATAATAGCTTGTGTAAATGCTTCATGGTCTGTATTAAATATTTTTTCAAAACTATGAGAGAAAGGACCATGACCTAAATCATGTAACAACGCAGCACACAACGCGAGTGGCCGATCTGTATTATCCCACGCGTCTTGTCCTATAAATGTCTCATCAATCATTCGACGCACAATTTCATAAACACCCAAAGAGTGTCCAAAACGACTGTGTTCGGCTGTATGAAAAGATAAATATAAAGTACCTAGTTGTTTAATACGTCTCAAACGTTGGAATTCTTTTGTTTTAATTAAATCCCAAATCAATTGATCCTGTACGTGGATAAATCGATGAATTGGATCTTTAAATACCTTTTCTTCTGTTAATTTACTCGTTGCATATGATGATAGCGTCATACTTTCCCTCCTATCCTATATATTCCAAAAAATATTTATTTTTTATTTCTCATATCTCTAGACGAAACAATCTTAATTATTTATGTGATTGTTAAAATGATTTCTTCATTAAAGCTAAATCCATGATTTCACCATACATTTCAGGTTGATATGAGCGAATAATCTCGAATCCATGATTCTGATAATATTCGATGCCATTGCTATTATTGTTATCAACTTCTAGATAAACTGTTTCATACTGGTCTTTAAACCTTTTTAACCCCGCTTCTAGCAAACGAGTTCCATAACCTTTATGCTGAGATTCAGGTCTAACATAGTGTGCAGATAAATAAAGCTCTTCACCATAAATGAAATTTGCAAAACCAACAATCTCACTATCTTCTTCTGCCACTAAAAATAATTGCTCATTTAATCTCTTTTTTAAATGCGTTTCATTATATGAAGCGGCCAACAGTTCATTAACTGTTGAAGCAGCATAAATATTTAAATATGTGTTATACCAAGCTTTTGTCGCAACATCTCTTATCGCTACAGCATCTTTTTCAGTTGCTTGTCTGACACTATACATGTGACTTCTCCCCTAACTATTTACTTGACTATTAATATAGGCATTATACCACATGTATGATACCTTAATTCAATCTAGACATTCAAAAAGCTTCACAAAATTTATTTTAGAACTATTAATAACTACAACTTTTTAAATATGATTATTTGACACAATATTTTTTATACACATATTTCTAATTATTTAAAATTTTAAAGCAATCATTAAATAATCACTCAATACTATAATTTCATACTAACCTTCTTAAAATCATGATTTGGTTATTTCCCCATTCCATTCTTTTACATGATTAAATGCTTACTTTATGAATTGCACTACGTTAGCTTTTGGACGATTTCTACCAAAAATAATGTTATCAATGTCGTCTATCTTCCTACTTATAAATAATTTGGTTCTGTTGCAAAGTAAAAAATATAGCTAACCACTAATATATCATGTCAATGTTCGCTTAACTTGCTAGCATGATGCTAATTTCGTGGCATGGGGAAAATCCGTAGATCTGAAGAGACCTGCGGTTCTTTTTATATAGAGCGTAAATACATTCAATACCTTTTAAAGTATTCTTTGCCGTATTGATACTTTGATATCTTGTCTTTCTTACTTTAATATGACGGTGATCTTGCTCAATGAGATTATTCAGATATTTCGATGTACAATGACAGTCAGGTTTAAGTTTAAAAGCTTTAATGACTTTAGCCATTGCGACCTTCGTTGAAGGTGCCTGATCTGTAATTACCTTTTGAGGTTTACCAAATTGTTTAATGAGACGTTTGATAAATACATATGCTGAATGATTATCTCGTTGCTTACGCAACCAAATATCTAATGTATGTCCCTCTGCATCAATGGCACGATATAAATAGTTCCATTTTCCTTTTATATTGATGTACGTCTCATCAATACGCCATTTGTCATAAGCTTTTTTATGCTTTTTCTTCCAAATCTGATATAAAATCGGGGCATATTCTTGAACCCAACGATAGACCGTTGAATGATGAACGTTTACACCACGTTCCCTTAATATTTCAGATATATCACGATAACTCAATGCATATCTTAGATAGTAGCCAACGGCTACAGTGATAACATCCTTGTTAAATTGTTTATATCTGAAATAGTTCATACAAAAGACTCCTTTTTATTAAAATTATAATATAAATTCAACTTTGCAACAGAACCATATTTAATATGATTAATATAGGTATTTGGCCAATGGTCATTCTAGCATTATTAATCATAGCTAATAGTATTTTTATGGTTTACAAGACAGTAGACGTTAAAAAACGCAAATGACAAAAAAGCAATCTCACTCTTAATTTATGTGAGATTGCTTTTATTTATCATAACAATATAATGACGTTTCAAGCACATTATTTAATGTTACAAACACTTCTTCAACTGTATAGTTATAGTCATTTTCTACCCAACGTCTTAGTACTTCTATTACGCCACTACTGTAAAAATCAGCTACAATTTCAGGATGTTTACTTTCTCTAATCTTTTGCGCTAAGGGGTAACGCTTACGAGTTGGGTTATTTAACATCATTTCGCGACTCACATTCGTTAAACTTCTAAATACATCTGCCTGTCGAGACGAAACTAATAGATGCTTAAAAATCTTTTTATTATTACCAATGTAATAGATAAAGTCTTCAAATGATTCAGGGGTTGTAATGTCTGCTGATGTGTCACTTTTAGCTATAATTTGTTGTGTAATAAAGTCAGGTAAAGTGTAGAGTAATTCATATTTATCTTGGAAGTATCTATAGAACGTACTGCGGTTGATTTCTGCAATATCACATATTTTTTGAACCGTGATTTCATCAAAATGATAATCATGTAAAAGTATAAACACTGTTTCATGAATATGTTTAATCATACGCTTTTGATTTGCTGACGGCATTATCTGATTCTCCTATTTATTTAATCTAGTCAGATAGCCTGACGTAATAAGAGTAATTTATCACAATAAAGTTGATTTTTCCAAACATAACAACTGATACTACGTTTAAATTTGTTTATAAAAAAAGAGTAAATAAGTTATTTGAAACGTTTAATACTATAAGAGCGATATAAAAAAGTAGGAGCGAAACTGAGTTTAGTTTCACTCCCTCGCAATAATAGCTACGATTGAGAAGAGTTTGTCTTAAGCGCCTTCTCAACTCGGTTTGCTACTGTAAATTTGCATTATGAGTTTTAAATATGCTACACCAAACGAGCATATTCTTTATTTGTCTTTCTTTACTTTGTAATTAGATAGTCTCAATACCTTCTAACCATTCATCTACTTTATTATCATTATCATCCACATAGTCTTTAGCTACTTGTTCTGGATTTTTGTTATCAACAAAGATTTTTTTAGCTAATTTGTCTTCGTCAGATTTACTCCAATCATCTGCCATACGTGTTGCAACTGTGTATGCAGCTGGATGTGCTTCTTTAAAGTCTTTGTTAAATACTAAGTCAATATGTTGATTATTATTACCATAAATGTTGTCTGGATCTTTCAACATTTTAACGTCTAATTCTTTAGAGAACCAGCTAGGTTCCATTGCTGTGAAGACGATAGGTTCTTGTTGTTTAAAAGCAGATTGAATTTTCTTGAATTGGTCTTGGTCAGAACTTTCTTTCAAGCTATATTTATCCAAGTTGTCACTATCAAGTTCATCTTTAGTTTCTTGCATAACGCCATTACGTGCGTCTGTGCCTTGAATTGCCCAATCTACAGATTTTCCGAAGTCACTGTTTTTTAAGTCACTAATTGAGTCGACATCTTGCACGTACTTAGGTACGGCTAAACCTACTTTTGCGTTATCAATTAAATGTTTATCATCATAAATTGTTAATTTACTTTTGAACTTATCGTAGTAACTTTTATCAGTAGTAGGGAATATACCTGATGCATGGAATGAATCAGAGTTCTCTGATACAGCAGCATATAACGGGCCACTTGCTGTTACTGGTGTAGTTGTTACATCATAACCTGCTTTTTTCAATACTTCTGCTATAACTAGTGAACGTGGTGTTGAATTATCACTCGCGATATAAGATATTTCGATTTCTTTATTACCAAGTGATGTTTGACTATCGTCTGATGAACCACTACCGTTACCACTATTACCACAAGCACTTAGCACTATGGCTAAGGCTAGTGTGGCTAGTAGTCCTAAGAATTTCGAACTACGTCGTTTTAACATAACGTGTTTCCCCCTTTTTAATATTAGTCTCTAAGTTCGTCATCATGACGATGTTGAGATGATCGGTTATATCTATCGTAAACACCTTTGTTGTTTTCACGAGCGTATAACATTAATGCTTTGAATAATACATCTTGATCAATATTGCTATCAGTTAATTCTTTGTATAAGTTTGTTGTTTTATCAAAATTTGAATCATGATAATCATGGTTATCATTTTGATGATCATGATTGTTGTGACGATAATCATCATTTCTATCGTAATTGTCTTGATAGTGTCGATCATTATAATTACGTTCATCATGATGAGTATGGTCGCCATCTTGAGTATAAAGTGATTCATAGTCGATATCATCACGTTGATTATCATATTGATGTTGGCGATGATGCTGGTCATGATGATTATTTAAATGCACAGAACGGTTATAATCTTCGTCATTATAATTGCGATTGTAGTTACGTTTGTCATTTTGATAAACATAGTTATCTTTGTCTTGTCTAGAGTATTCACTATTTTTATCGTTGACATGACCTTTTTCAGAAGATGTGTCGTGATGATTATCTTCTTCTAAAGCTTTACCTTCAACGTCAACGTTTGGCAATACTGCACCTAACCATTTAGGAAGGTACCATGAAGCTTTACCAAAGAGTTTCGTCAATGCTGGAATTAATGTCATACGTACGACGAATGCGTCGAATAACACACCGAAACCTAATGCGATACCCATTGACTTAATTGCACTGTCATCTTGGAAGACGAATGCGATGAATACACTGAACATAATAAGTGCAGCAGCTACGATAACAGGTCCACTTTCTTTGATACCTACACGGATTGAATGATCATTATCGCCAGTCTTACTGTATTCTTCATGTACACGTGTCATTAAGAAGAGCTCGTAGTCGATGGCAAGTCCGAATAACAATCCAATTGTGATTACTGGAAGGAATGCAAGTAATGGTCCTGTGTTTTCAATACCAAATAAGCTACCCATAAAGCCATGTTGAATGACTAATGTTGTGAAACCTAATGTAGCCATTAATGAAAGGATAAAGCCTAGTACTGCTTTTAATGGAACTAAGATCGAACGGAACACAATCATTAATAAGAAGAATGCTAATACAACAATAACGCCTGCAAATACTGGAATAGCGTTGTTTAGTTTTTCTGACATATCGATGTTAATAACACTTTGTCCTGAAATTTCAGTGCCATAGTCATATTTTTCTTGCGCTTGGCTATGATAATCACGTAAATCATATACTAGATTTTCTGTTGACTGTGAGTTCGGTCCTTTTTCAGGAATGATTGTGAATAATGCGTAATTGTTGTTGTCAGTTAGTTGTGCTTTTGAAACTGTATCAACATTATCAATGTCTTCTAAATCACTACGCATATTATTTAAATCACGTTCGATAGTGCTTTTACTTCCACCATCTTTTGTATTTACTAACATGACAATTTGTCCGTTATAACCTTCGCCAAAATTATCTGAGATTAATTTATAGGCTTTGTATTCTGATGAGTCAGTTGGTTTTAAACTATCATCTGGAATACCTAAACGCATGCCACTGACTGGTATAGCAGCTAAAATTAAAATAATTAAACTTACAATAACAGCGATAACTGGCTTACCAACAATAAATTTTGCCCAAGAATGATCTTTAGGGTCTTTACTTTTAGTTGGTTTATCTTTAATTTTAATACTTTTATGGAAGATACTGATTAGGGCAGGTAATAGTGTTAATGCTGCTAATACTGCAAATAACACACTAATCGCTGAAGCGAATCCCATAACCGCTAAGAAGTCGATTCCTACAAGTGATAAACCACAAACAGCAATCATAACTGTAAGACCAGCGAATATTACAGCACTGCCTGCTGTACCCACTGCTGTTGCAATAGCTTCTACAGTATCGACACCTTTTTTCTTAAGTTCTTTAAATCTAAATAGAATAAAGAGTGAGTAGTCAATACCAACAGCTAAACCTATCATTACAGCTAGTGTAAGAGTGAAGTTTGGAATATCAAAGATATATGTTAATAATGCGATGATACCAACACTTGAACCTAAACCGATGATTGCACTAATAATTGGCATACCAGCTGCGATAAGTGAACCAAAGGTAATAAGTAAGATTACGAATGCTACGATGATACCGACAATTTCTGATGTACCACCAGGTTCGGAATTCATAGCGCCACCTTGAGTTTTTTCAATTTGCACATTATGGTTGTCAGTTACATCTTTTAATTCTTTGTCGATGATATGTTTAGAAGAATCTTTTAATCCAGTTTGTGGAACTACATAACTTACGTTAGCGATAGCAGTATCGCCTTCATCATTAACTTGTCCACTGTCATATGGATTAGAGATATTTTGGATATAATCATCATTTTGTCTGATATTGTCTAAAGCATCTTCAATATCTTTCTTCGTATCTTTATTATTGAGTCCATCATTCTTATTAGAATGGAAGACTATTTTCATCGAGGCTTTCTCACTGTCCTGATGAAATTCTTTACTGATTTTATCGTTTGTGTCTAATGACTTAAGGCCGTTCATAGTGATGTCACTGTCAAACTTCGGTGAGTTTATCATTAATGGCGTGATAATAACACCTAGTATAACAAGCCATCCTATAACACTTAGCCATTTGTTCTTAGCTATAAATTTTCCTAGTTTGTATAATAGCTTTGCCAAGACATTTCCCCCTATTTCATTAATTTATATCGCTTAAAGTATGGGTAGTGTGCTGATGTTTTGTGAGCAATTACATTAAATCGATACCTCAAATTAAGCATATTTAAAATGTTACATTTGATAATGTAACAAGTTATACCCACGTTCGGTACCATTAAAAGTTTTACGTCGTTGGAAAATGCAACACTTTGGAAAAATTGTTGGTGAAAATAGCGTGTATTAAGGAGATATATAAGAAAACAGGTTCTGTTGCAAAGTTAAAATTATATGCACATCTATACAAAACTATAAAAGCAAATATTGTTTTAACAGTAAAGAGTTTTATTAGTATTAATTATTTTTCGTTTTTCAGTATAAATATTACATGATTTTTAACTTTGCAACAGAACCCTATTTTTTATTGCGTAAAAAATACCTGAGACAACAAATGATGTCTCAGGTTCTTAATCTATCTCTTAAGTTATTTTTTAATTGGGAATAAACTATCAATTTTGTCTATTTCACCTTGCGATAATTCAATATTTGCAGCATCAATATTTTCAACAACTTGCTCTGCACGTTTTGCACCAGGGATGACAACATCTAGTGATGGACGTGTAAGATAAAATGCTAATACGACATTGGCAATCGTTGTATCATGTGCCTCTGCAATATCAGTTAATGCTTTTACACGACGCACATTATCTTTGAATACGTCTGGTTGAAAATCAGGACGTTCTGCACGATGATCCTCAAATGTTTGATTTTCATCGTACTTGCCAGCTAGTATACCTGAAGCAAGTGGGAAGTAAGGAACAAATGTAATATTATTTTCTGCAGCATATGCCATTACTTCTTCATTTTCACGATGTAATAAATTGTATTCTAATTGAACAACATCAACATATCCATCTTTATTCGCTTCTTTTAATTGTTCTAAAGAGAAATTAGATACACCTATTGCTTTAATTTTACCTTCATCTTTAAGCTCTTTGAGAGCCGCCACTGCTTTATCTTTTGGTGTATCGTCATCAGGAAAATGAATATAATACAAATCAATATAATCCACTTGAAGACGTTCCAAACTATTTTCAACTTGCTGTTTTAAATATTCTGGATCGTTATTTTGAACAACTTCTCCATTTTCCTTAATAACATGCGAACCTTTTGTTGCAATTTGCACTTTCTCGCGTGGATATTCTTTTACAACTTGTCCAACTAATTCTTCAGAACGTTCTGGCCCATAGATATATGCTGTATCTAATAATGTTATACCATTATCAATAGCTTGACGTACAACTTCTTTACCTTGCTCTTCATCCAAATTAGGATATAAATTATGACCACCTACTGCATTTGTGCCTAATGCGATAGGAAAAACATTGACATCAGATTTACCTAATCGTACTTGTTTTACCATTTAAAGTCATCTCCTTTATTTAAAATACTCAAATATATTATACCCAAATCATAACTTATTCATTCGTGTTAATTATCTATTAGGAGCAATTATCTTGACCTTAAAATCATTATACGCTTTAATGTAACTAATGAAGTTACATTAAGGTGGGTAAAAATGAATTTAGAATTCAATATTGCAGTACATGTACTATGTTTTCTTGCTCAACATGATCAAGAACAATTTAATAGTAAAGAATTAGCTAAATTAACATGTCTGAACCCTGTACAACTTAGGCGAGTTCTAGCATATTTAACTGAACACAACTATATCAAAGTTCAGCGTGGTAAAGCAGGAGGCTATCAAGCCAATCAACATACTGCTCAAGTAGATTTAGCCAAGTTATATCAACACTTTGTTTTAGATAAAAATAATAGCCAAAGACGATTTACTGGCGATTCTGACAGTCACTGTCAAATTTCTAAGAAAATTGCTCATACAATGTCACATTATTATTCTCAAGAACATCAAATAATATTAGATTTTTACAAAAATAAAAATATTACAGATGTTTTGGCAGATATTTTACAGGAGGGATAAAAACATGAAAAATTATGATTTGATTATTATTGGTTTTGGAAAAGCAGGTAAAACATTAGCGGCACATGCTGCTAGTCACGGACAAAAGGTTGCAGTGGTAGAACAATCAACAAAGATGTATGGCGGTACATGCATTAATATCGGATGTATACCGACTAAAACATTAATTCATGATGGTATTGAAGGTAGTTCATTCAAAGAGGCTATTACTAGAAAAAAAGAAGTCGTACAGGCATTGAATAACAAGAACTATCAAGGCTTAAATTCAAAGGACAATATAGATGTTCTGAATTATAAAGCTAATTTTATTTCTAACGAGGTAATAGAACTACAGGATAATAATGGAACAATTCAAGAAACAATTACAGCAGATAAGATAGTAATCAACACTGGTTCACGTGCGAATATCCCAGATATCAAAGGGATAGATACAGCTCAAAATATATATGATTCTACTGGATTACTAAATATTGACTACCAACCTCAAGAACTTGTTATTATTGGTGGTGGTTATATCGCTCTCGAATTCGCTTCAATGTTTTCAAATTTTGGAACACATGTAACAATTCTTGAGCGTGGTGATGCTATCATGACAAATGAAGATCAAGACATTGCAAATCTTATTGTCAAAGATTTACAAGATAAAGGTGTGACTATAAACACTAATACTAGTACTATTGCATTTTCAAACAATAAAGATCAAACTATCATACACACAAATCATGGAGAAATATCAGCTGATACTGTGCTCTTAGCCACAGGTCGTAAGCCAAATACAAATCACTTAGGTCTTGAAAATACAGATGTAAAAATTGGAAAACAAGGTGAAGTAATTGTAAATAAACATTTGCAAAGTACAGTGAAACACATATACGCTGCAGGTGATGTTAAAGGTGGATTGCAATTTACGTATATTTCACTCGATGATTATAGAATCATTAAATCACATCTATTTGGTGATGGTTCTAGAACAACTGAAAATCGTGGTGCAATACCTTATACGGTCTTTATTGATCCTCCTCTATCTAGAGTAGGACTAATTGCAAGTGAGGCGAAATTACAAGGATACGATATTCTAGAAAATAAAGTCTTTGTCAGTAACATACCCCGTCACAAAATCAATAATGATTCCAGAGGTTTATTTAAAGCAGTAATTAATAAAGATACAAAAGAAATTTTAGGAGCGTCATTATATGGCAAAGAATCAGAAGAACTGATTAACTTAATCAAACTTGCTATAGATCAACATATTCCTTACACAGTATTAAGAGATAATATATACACACATCCGACAATGACCGAATCCTTTAATGACTTGTTTTTAGAACCACTTTGATCTCTGATCATTAGTGGTTCTTATGCAGGTGAATCCTTCTCCTGCGTTCCACTCTATACTTTGATCTCTGATCATTAGTGGTTCTTATGCAGGTGAATCTTTCTCCTGCGTTCCACTCTATACTTTGATCTCTGATCATTAGTGGTTCTTATGCAGGTGAATCCTTCTCCTACGCTCCACTCTATTCTTTGATCTCTGATGATTAGATACTACAAATGTAGGAATTATCTATTATGACTATTTAAAATTAAAGACCGATAAATTCATTTTTTAGAACTCATCAGTCTTTAATAAGAATATGACAGTATTCATATTTAATGCTTTCTTCTATCATATTACAAAGTAATGAAAATTAAATGGCTTCATATATTCGAATTTGCAACTTAATTATGTACTATTAACATTAAAACCACCCGCGACAATCATTCATGTCTCAGGTGGTTTTGATTTATTTCTCTGCTTTGCGCTTCTTTAACTTTTCCTTAAGTTTGCGATCTTGTTCTTCTTTACGACGTTTTCGTTCTTCGTTACGTTTTCTAAGTCGCTCTTCTTCTTCTGGATTACGTGGTTTTTTTAATTGTTTTGTAACCTTTTCCATAAGTTCTTCTTCGGTTAATGCAGCAAGTGGTCGATTATTAACAAATGCAAATGTTTTACGTCGACCTGGTCCACAATAAGATTGACAGCCTATTTCAATTTCAGCTTCCGGATCTAATTTTTCTAATTTTCGCTTCAAAGATTTTAAATTCACAGCCTGACACTCATCACAGATTAAAAATTTATTTTTCATCTTGCTACCCACCTTTCTATATAAACTCTTCCATCATCGTTAATATAACTCTATTTATTTTACTCTTTTTACTATAAAATTCAAGATACTTTTCACTTTAAAATTTATACATACCATATACTAATAAAATAAGAAAGTGGAACTGAATACACAGTCCCACCCCCGGTTGAGCCTCGAACCCTAAATGACTTATATCACGAGTTACTTTACTTATTGTCCATGGTAAATTTTAAATTTCAATGGTTTGATATCATTCATTTGCCATTCGTTATAAATAATATTTTTATCAATTACCTTATTGATAATAGTAATGCCGCAATCGCCACCACCAGCACCTGAAGTTTTAGAAGCGCCACCGTGCTTTTCACCGACATCACATAATTTTTTTAGCTTATCTGTTTCAATTTCAACTGATGCTTCGTTATCCATAGATTGAATAATACGTCTGTTTATACGTATCATCTTTTGAACACCTTTGATATTATTAGTTTTAAAAGCTTGGATTAAACTTTCTACACAAGCATGAGATTGATCTAAAAAATCACCATAAAAACTTGGATCTGATTTTAAACGTTTGACCTCACTCACTAAGTGTGGAGAAGAAGCTGGAGACCCAGTCCATCCAATAAGGACTTCCATATTTTCGGGAGCTTGTAAAGGTTCGATATGTAAGCCTGGCCAATTTTTTTCCAAAACATCATTCACCGATGTTTCTTCCATTTGCTGTTTCACCCAGTCATGGTCGAACGTACTATATGCAAGCCAACCACTGTAGACACTAACCGCAATATCACCACATGAACTTAAACTTTGTAATTTCATATTTGCAATTACAGCTAATTTATAAATATAAAGGTTTGATAATTCCAAACCATAGAATTCATTCAAAGCTTTAACAACAGATACTAAAACAGCGGCGCTTGAACCTAATCCGTACTTCTGACCAGAGTTATCTGCTAAGTTACTATCAATGGTTAAATGAAAGTGCTTTAAATTCATATTACAACTACGCACATACTGTTCAAACACTTCTATAGCTGTCACAACATATTTCAGTTGCTTAGCAGCTTGAACATCTGAGATTTCAATTCTATCTTCATTACGGTCAAATTTAACTGGTTCATAATGTAATGTTTTGGAATGAATACTACCTTCAACTTTATTTGACGCCTCAATTGTCGCCGTTACAAAGCGATTTACTGCAATAAGAATAGATTTATATCCTGGTTCGGTTACTGCATACTCGCCTGCAATATAAAGTTTTCCGGGGGCTTTTACCTGAATCATTCTATCTCTTCCTTACTTAATAATTTCAACGCCAGAGCTGATGATATCACTTGCTATAATCTTCGATTCGTCAAATACTTTTAAAAATTGTTCCATCACAGCTTGTTTATTTTTCTTTTCTACTAAAACTTTTACATTGGGACCCGCATCCATTGTAAAGTAACAAGGTAAATTGGCTTTTCGACACTGTTCCACAATCGCCATAGCATCGTAGCTTTCTTGCACTAAATACGTAAAAGGAGGTTGAGCACCTAAGTTAGTGGCATGCATACGTAAACCATTTGCTTCAATGACTTCGCCTAAGCGTTGAAAATCTTGGTTTTTAACTGCCTCTTTAGCTTCATTTAAATCTTCATCAACGTAATCCAACCAATATTGATAGAATCTAGAAGTATCTCTTGTTAGTGACATACCTGACCTACTAGATACTTTTTTTGACTGATTATTAATCACTACAAATATCATTGATAAATCTTTTTCCCAACCATTGGAATTAATTTCATGTGCATATGAGGTCAAATCATCATGCCCTTTTTCCCATTCAGCAAATCCACCAAAAATACTTCTAGAAGCAGAACCTGAACCACGTCGAGCTAAACGTGATAAGTCTGTATCTGATAAGTTCAATGACAAAGCTTCATTACAAGCGGCAGCTAAAGCAGCGTAAGCACTCGCTGAAGAAGCAAGTCCAGCTGCTGTTGGCACATGATTCTCACTTTCAATTCGCGCATGCAAACGATTTCCAGCCAAATCTCTCACTATATTCATATAGTTTTGAATCTTTTCTTTCTCTTTGGCATTCACTTCATTTCCATTTAAAATAAGGCGATCTTCAGTAAAATCAGGGTCAAAAGTCACTTTTGTTTCAGTATAAAATCGATCTAAGGTAATTGATAAACTATTATTCATAGGAATAATGTAAGTTTCATCAGCTTTCCCCCAATACTTAATCAACGCAATATTTGTATGTGCTCGTGCTTTGCCACTTTTCACCAATGATTTAACCTCCTAAATGTTCAATCCATGTATGTGCTGCGCCAGCCTTTTCAACTGCAGCAACAATAGTTTTTGCAGTTTGTAAATTTTCCGCAAGAAGAAGCATGCTGCCACCTCTTCCTCCACCAGTTAGTTTACCAGCAATGGCACCATGTTCTTTCCCAATTTGAAGTAATTTTTCTATTTTATCGTGACTTACTGTTAAATGTCTCAAGTCTTCTTGACATGCGTTAAATATGTCAGCCAAATGATGGAAATCATGCTGTTCAATCGATTCACTAGCTCTGTGAACAAGTGTACCAATGTGCTCTACATATTTCATATATTCATCAGATTCACACAATACGTGAACATCTTCCACTGCTTGTTTGGTAGAACCCTTTACTCCGGTATCAATGACAACCATATAACCATTCAATTTTAGTGATTTTAATGTTTCGGCCTTCCCTTGTTTAAACCATACAGGTTTATTTGACACAATCGTTTGCGTATCGATACCACTTGGCTTACCATGTGCGATTTGCTCCGCCCAATTCGCTTCTTTAATCAATGTTTTGTCATCTAAAGGTTGATCCATAAAATCATAACTGGCACGTACAAACGCTACTGCTACTGCAGCACTTGAACCTAAACCTCTTGATGGAGGCAAGTTAGTTTGAATTTTTACTGATAGTGGTTCTTTCACTCCACTTTTTTCAACAAAGCGATTAATGATAGACTTTAGATGTTCGGGAGCATCGTACAACATTCCGTCATATACGTCACTTGTGATAGAAGAATAATTTCCTTCATCTAAACTTTCAATGAGGACTTTAATTTTCCCAGCATTAAATGGAATTGCGATTGCCGGTTGACCAAATGTAACTGCGTGTTCACCCATTAGAATAATCTTTCCAGTAGATTCTCCGTATCCTTGTCTAGTCATATTTTCTCACCTTTATATACCTTCTTTAAAATATCACTTCATAAGATGTACTGACGATGTTAAAATGATTGACTTGCTATTTAACGTGATATTAATTTAATTTCTTTACATATTCATCTTGATTGATGTCACTTAAATGTCAATTTTATCGAATACATTTATTATATTGCCAATAATCAAGCGTTTATTATAACTATTTAAAAGTAAAATAACAACAAAAGAGTATAATAACTTTTTGTTTAAGTTTTCACAACACTTTAATATTATAAAACTCTTTTAAAGAGTTATCAAAATCATGAAATATATTTACCTTAAATGACAATTTTGTAAACATCGTTAAATTTTTTACTAAAGTTTTTAAAATTTTCCACCTCAACTATAATACTACAAATTTGTGATAGAATATATATCATTTTCTAACAAAGTCATCTTAACTTTTGTTTGAAAGATATTTTTATTAAACAAAATAGTAGTAGGATTGAATTTAAATTGAATTTGTTGTCCTCTTTTAACCTCGAATAACACTTGTCTTTTTTATTGGTTTTCCATGTAAAATTCTCTTGGTTAGAACCCCTTTGATTGAAAATTTTATATAAAAATATTTTCTATTCACATCAAGTATCACTGCTAATACGTAAAAAAACCTGAGACAATTATTTTGTCCCAGGCTTATTTTTTTTGACTTATCTATAGTGTCACCTTGCTAAAAATCTAATTTTTCATTTATTTTCGCATTGCGTTCTAGCATCTTATCATAGTACCCCTCGTAACGTGTCCACTCGTCTTCTGTAATAGGATCCATATTTAAGTTTGCTCCTAAATCTTTTAGTGCATATAATAATAAAAACATAACATCTTGCACTTTAATTTCTCTATTTAAAAGAGTTTCTAAAGATGCCATACATGAGGGATCTATGTCTGGATAGTGAAACTTAGTAGTCTGCCCTTTAAGTGCACGTTGATAAAACTGTTGCATCATTAATGCCCGTTCTGAGCCAGAACCTTCAATACATAAGTATATTTGCACTGCGATACCACCACGTACTCGTCGCTGAGAAATCCCGGCAAATTTCTTATCATTAATACTTAAATCAAATTTTCCTGGGCAATACGATTGCTCAATTTCTTTAGTATCGATACTAACATCTTCATCCTCAAACATTTTACTAATCAATAAATACATCACTGTAAAGGCTTCATCAATAGTCGTTTCGGTTTGTCCTTTAAAAATCAAAGATATATTTAGTATTCCTTGATCTAATACGACACCCAAGCCACCAGAATTCCTAACAATCGCATTATATCCTTGTTCATCTGTAAGAAAACGAATACCATCACTTAAAAATGGTAAACGCGAATCATGAATGCCCAAAATCACGGTGTGTTGATGTATCCACGTTCGTACTACATTACAAGATAAGTCTTTACCAACGCTTTCGGAAAAAGTGTCATCAAACGCAAAAGATTGCATGGGCTCTAAACCACTTGAATGATCGACATAACGCCAGTTGATTTGATTAAAATATTTAGTTGCTAAGTCCATTATTGTAAGGCTTGAGCAGCTGTAATAATAGATAAGTTATAAACGTCTTCAGTTGAGCAACCACGAGATAAATCATTGACTGGAGAGTTTAATCCTTGTAGGACTGGTCCTACTGCATCGTATCCACCTAAACGTTGAGCAATCTTATAACCAATATTACCTGCTTCTAGACTAGGGAAAACAAATACATTCGCATCACCTTGAATTTTTGCACCAGGTGCTTTCTTCTCTGCTACGCTAGGAACAATAGCAGCGTCAAATTGGAATTCCCCATCAATAACTACATGCTCTAATTGATCCGCTTCAGCTTTTTCTTGAGCTAACTTCAATGCTTCTTGCACTTTAGTAACATCATCCGATTTAGCAGAACCTTTTGTAGAAAAGCTTAACATAGCTACTTTAGGGTCCATTCCAAAGCTTTGTGCTGATTTAGCACTCTCTACTGCAATTTCAGCAAGTCCTTGAGCATCTAATTCTGGATTAATAGCACAATCCCCAAAAATATATTGTTCATCACCTTTAATCATAAAGAAAATACCAGATGTTCTAGATACACCAGGTTTAGTTTTGATAATTTGTAATGCTGGTCTTACTGTATCTCCAGTAGAATGTGCAGCACCACTCACTAAACCTTCAGCCTTTCCAGTATACACAAGCATTGTTCCGAAATAATTTACATTATCTAATAATTCAACTGCTTGTTCTTTAGTTGCCTTACCTTTACGTCTTTCAACAAAAGCATCTACAAGCTCATCTTTAAGTTCACTCGTCGCTGGATCTATGATTTCAATTTGCGTTAAATCTAAAGCGTGTTTAGACGCAAGAGATTTAATATTATCTTCGTTTCCTAAAACGATAGGTGAAACATAGTCAGTTTTTTGTAGCTGAGTCGCAGCAATGAGCACTCGTTCATCTTCACCTTCAGGTAATACTATTTTTACATTTTTTCCGGATAATTTGTCTTGTAATACAGATAATAAATCAGCCATAATATCCTCCTTAATTCTCTCTTATAATAACGTTTACATAGTAAATTATACGTTATTTTTTATCAGAATTCCATTTCGCTTTTGTAAACATTTTTTTAGTAGTTAAATGAATGTTTGTGATAGAATTTGAAATGAATCCAATAAGAATTTTGAAAAAGGAGAGATTGATAATGAGTGAAGCAGCAGAAACTTTAGATGGTTGGTATAGCTTACATTTATTTTATGCAGTAGACTGGACAACTTTTCGTTTAATTGCTGAAGATGATCGTGAAGCAATGATTACTGAACTAGAAACATTTGTTAAAGATAAAGCAGTTGCTAGAGAATCACATCAAGGTGATCATGCAATTTATAACATTACAGGTCAAAAAGCGGACCTTTTACTATGGTTTTTACGTCCAGAGATGAAAGAGTTAAATCGAATTGAAAATGAGTTTAATAAATTACGTATCGCAGACTATCTCATTCCAACTTATTCCTATGTGTCAGTGATAGAATTAAGTAATTATTTAGCAGGCAAATCTGATGAAGATCCTTATGAAAATCCCCATGTTAAGGCACGATTATACCCTGAATTACCACATTCTGAATATATATGTTTCTATCCAATGGATAAACGACGCAATGAAACTTATAACTGGTACATGTTACCTATCGAAGACCGTAAAACTTTAATGTATAACCATGGGATGATAGGTCGTAAATATGCTGGTAAAATCAAACAGTTTATCACAGGTTCAGTAGGTTTTGATGACTACGAATGGGGTGTTACATTATTTTCAAATGATGTACTTCAATTCAAAAAAATTGTCTATGAAATGCGTTTTGATGAAACGACTGCTCGTTATGGCGAATTTGGTAGTTTCTATATTGGGCACATTTTAAACATTGAAGACTTCAAACAATTTTTTAGTATATAAGTTAAAGTGAAAAATTAACCCTACACACCAGAATCATAATTTACTGGTGTGTAGGGTTTTTAATATGTAGAAAAGATAATACCTTATCTTAAATTTAATGACTATAAAAAATTTAAGAGCCTGTACAATTAAGATGTACTAGGCTCTTATGTTGTAGTATCCTTGGGAGAACTTTAAATCACTACTACGTATATAGTTAACCTCATAGAATATACCGTCGCTACTCAATATATTCACTGTCATCGTTAACTAATATTATTTTAACCTTTTTGAAATATTTGAAACATTATATAAAGGTAAATGTACAACTATAAGGTTTTTTTTAATATTTATTATAAAATTCATCTATATAATCATTATTTTATCTGCTTAACTCTATGAAAATGACTTTAAATAACAAGTTGCACGTCATGTAAACCTCAAGGGTTGTGGCGTTTTCCTAAAACCTTTACTATAATTATAATAATGATTTATTCTTAATTTTAAAAAAATTTGGTGATGAAATGAATAAGGATACAATTGAAACATCTCATGAAGCATTGATAAAAGATGTTGTTATGATTACTGCTCGTATATTACTAGAATCTGGAGCAGAAGGTACACGGGTAGAGGATACCATGGCACGTATTGCTACAAAATTGGGCTATCCTGAAAGTAATAGTTTCGTGACTAATACTGTAATTGAATTTGTTTTACATAACGAAGCATATCCTCGGTTGTATAGGATTAAAACTCGAGATACGAACTTAATAAAAATTTCTCAAGCTAATGAAATCTCACGTCAAATTACAAATGGCACGATGACGCTTGAAGAAGCTAAGTATCAATTAGAGGAAATATATGTTGCTAAAAGAGATAGCAGTCTACCCTTCAAAGGAATTGCCGCAGCAATTATCGCTACGAGCTTCCTCTATCTACAGGGAGGTCGTCTGGTTGATATCATCACAGCTGTATTAGCTGGAACGATTGGATACTTAGTAGTAGAAATATTAGATCGAAAGCTACACGCACAATTTATTCCAGAATTTATAGGTTCTTTGGTAATAGGTATTATTTCTGTAATTGGACATGCATTTGTTCCTAGCGGAGATTTAGCTACAATTATCATTGCCGCGGTCATGCCTATTGTACCTGGAGTACTTATCACAAATGCTATTCAAGATTTATTCGGAGGACATATGTTAATGTTTACAACAAAATCTTTAGAAGCTTTAGTTACTGCCTTTGGTATAGGCGCTGGTGTAAGTTCAATATTAATTTTAGTCTAGGAGTGCACTCATATGTTTTGGATATTTAATTTTATATTTAGCTTTCTTGCTTCACTCTTTTTCTGTGTCATATTTGATGCCCCTAGGAAGTTGTATTTTGCTTGTGGCTTTGTCGGCGCTTGTGGATGGATGGTTTATACTGTATTATTTAACGGCTTTGAGCTCCATACGATTTACTCAAGCTTTTTCGGAAGTTTAGCGTTAGGTCTACTTAGTCATTACATGGCTCGTCGAAAAAAAGAGCCTGTAATTATTTTTATGGTTACAGGTATTATACCTCTAGTTCCAGGGGGACTTGCTTATGATGCCACTAAAAACTTAGTGTTATTACACTTTGGTAAGGCGATTAACACAATGCTTGAAGTGACATTAATAGCAGGTGCTATTGCTTTGGGTTTATTATTTGCTGATCAAATTTCTAAAATCGTTATTTCAGGTTTTGCGCGTACCAGAAAAGGATTGTAATATCAATAAACTCTTTCGCTAAAAATTAACGTTACTCTAACCAATTAAATTTATGGTTAAATATTGTTGGAAAATATATGATAAATAAAAATCCCAAAATGAAATTCTAAAAAATTTCATTTTGGGATTTTATAATATTGTCACAAAATAACTTTTAAATTTATTTATTCGTTGAATTAGATTGACCAGGTTCATGAATCATCTCTAAAACTTCGTCTTCAGAATGATTTAAAATCAATCGACTCAATTCATCATTATTCATTTTCTTAAGTTTTGGCAAGCGAATGATAAAAAAGATTAATCCTATTACCAACCAAATTCCTAAAGCGATGTATGATGGTATCGAAAGTGCTGCAGGAGAACCTGGAATAAGCAATAAACATAAGAACACAAAGGATACAATCGATCCTATAATACCAAAAATTTTATAAACTGGTGCATACGTATTACTCTGTTTATTAAAACTAAATAATTTCGTAGCAGATAAACAAGTAATAAAATATGCAATTGAAACACCTGTAGATGACATATCTACAATCCATGTTAATGCCGTTCTACCTAACCAAGGAGCAATTAAAGATACAGCTACTAAGAAGATAATAGCGACATATGGTGTTTTATGTTTACTGTGTAATTTACTAAATACCGTTGGCATAATGCCAGAGCGCCCCATTGAAAATAGTAAGCGACTCGAACTCATTAAAAATCCATTTAATCCAGTAAAAATCCCCATAATAATTGCCACTGCTAATACTGCAAGGCCAATAAAACCGAATGCATCTTGAGTCACTGCACCGGTAAGCCATAAGTTACCATTTAAACTTGTTGCTTGTGTACCTAGCCAGCCTGTGTAAAGTAACATCACTACATAAGTGAGTGACGCAGCTAGTAAACTATAAACAATAAGTTTAAACGTCTTGTTAGGAGAAAAGTTAAATTCTTCAGCAGTTTGCGGTATATTATCAAACCCTACGTACGCCCATGGTGCAATAGAGACAATCATAATGATTGATTGAAACCATCCTTTATCTACACTTGCTAATGGCTCTAAATGACTCAAACTAAAGTGACTGCTAAAGAAAGAACCTATAAACATAAGTGCAACTACAAGGACCATTGCAACACAGAAGTAATATTGTAACGAACCAGACACACTGGCACCTCTAATAGTAATCAACATAAACACTATAAGTAGCACTGTTGCGATAACAATTTCAGTTATGTAAACATCCCAACCAGCTACTGTATATAACTTTCCGTTATTCAAAACATTTGGTAATAAAAATTTAATCAACAAACTGAATGCTGTCGCATTTAACGCAACAACACAAACATAACCAAATGTTAAAAACCATGAAGAGAAAAAGCTTACATATCTTCCAAAACTTAAAAAACTAAAAGCAAATGCGCCCCCTGAAACTGGAAATTTTTCAACGAGTGCGCCATAACTTACAGCAATAAGAATCATCAATAACGCACCGATTACTATACCTATTGAAGAAGCAATAGGCCCTGATTGTTTAATCCAATCCCCTGGTAATATAAAAGCGCCCCATCCGATACACGAACCATATGCAATAGCCCATACAAATTTCTCAGAAAGATTCTGCTTAAGGTTACCTCTATCTACATTGTTATTTTTATTTTCCATAAATAAAACTCACCTCGAGAGTATAGTATACCCTAAAAGGTGAGTGAATTAACTCATAAATTTTTACCATTAAATTGTAAAGAACGTCATATTGTAACAAGATTGTATGAAGTGATTACCCTGCGAATTTAAGTGTAGCAATTACAAGAACAAGCCAACCAATTATAAATAGAACACCACCTATTGGCGTAATTGCACCTAAAATACGAACTTGTGTTAAGGCTAAGAAATACAAGGAACCACTGAAAAAGACAATACCAAAGAATAATAACCAACCAGCCCAATTTACATTCATTGATGTTGTACCACTTATTAAACCTATAACTAACAGACCTAATCCATGATACATTTGATAAGTTGTTGCTTTTTCCCATATTGACATGTATTTATCTGATAATTTACCTTCCAATCCATGTGCTCCAAATGCCCCAGTACCGACAGCCATCATTGCATTTAATGCACCTAAAATAATAAAAACTTTCATCATTTTGAATGTACTCCTTTATATTTAAAAATCAAAAATAGATTCACCATTACCAACATGATCATCTGTAATCATCATATTATTAGAAGTATGATGCTTTTTCATTGATTGTGGTACTTTACCACCCATTGCTTCTATTTCAGCTGCAGTTACATCATGTTTTTGTGAAGTCTGTTGTTTCATCTCATAATCATCTTTTATATTACTATTCATTGGTTTAGAACGATTTAATTTCTCTATTGTTGAACGACTTTGATGAGAACTAACAAGAGATGTGAGCATGTGTATAGCATACATATGCTTTTCAAATTCAGTATCTGTCTGAGCTTCATCTGCTTGTACCAATTCTTGCTCAATCAATTGTAGAATCTGTTCTTTGTTCATTATTCTCACCTAACTTTCACACCACTGAACTGGTGTTTTTCCTTTAGATTTTAAATAATTATTTGTAGTTGAATAAGGTTTAGAACCAAAAAATCCTCTAAAAGCCGATAGTGGACTAGGATGTGGCGATTTAATAATTAAATGTTTAGATGTATCAATGAATCGTTCCTTTTGTTGAGCAGGTCTTCCCCAAAGAATAAAAACAACATGCTCACGATAATTAGAAACAGCTTGTATGATTTCATCCGTAAATGTTTCCCACCCAATATTTCGATGTGAATGTGCTTCACCTTGTCGAACAGTCAATACCGCATTTAATAGCAAGACACCTTCTCTTGCCCAGTCTTGTAAATGGGGCGAAGTTCTATGACACCCTATATCATTTTCTAGTTCTTGATACATATTTCTTAAAGATGGTGGAAATTTAGCATGAGGTTGCACTGAAAATGCTAAACCATGTGCCTGATTAGGACCGTGATAAGGATCTTGTCCTAAAATAACAACCTTGATATCTTCAAAAGGCGTTAAATCAAATGCTTGATAGATATTTTTTTTATCTGGATAAACGATTTGAGTCGTATATTCTTTTTCTAAAAAGTCATGCATCGCCTGAAAATCATGGCGTGTTGTTATATCATGAAATACCTCTGACCATTTCATTCGTTTTCACCTCAAGCTACATTTTAACATATTCATATTGGAAAAATGACTGATTTTATAAGCATTAATTTTTGTAAACCTTTATATATTTTAGGTTTACAATCAATCTATTTTTAATTATATTACAATTACTATAGATAAATTTCAGTAGTTTGGAGTGTTATATATGTGTACGGCTATTTCTTTATATACAAAACAACGTTATCATTATTTAGCTAGAACGATGGACTTTGCATTTGAATTTAATGGTATCCCAACCATTGTTCCACGTCATTATCACTACCAATTTGATCTAGATTCAGACATGCGTCTTGAATATGGTTTTGTTGGAACAAATTTAAAAGTAGGACGTTATAGATTTGGTGATGGTATAAACGAAAAAGGTTTAGCTATTTCGAACCATTACTTCACTGGTGAAGCCTCATACAGTACCCATAAACGTTATGGTTATTTTAACTTAGCACCTGAGGAGTTTATTGTTTGGGTTTTAGGTTTTAATAAAAGTATTAGCGAATTAAAACAAAAGGTTAAGAAGATCAATATTATGAATGAAAAAAATACAACTTTGAATATCGTTCCTCCTTTACATTTCATGGTCACTGATGAAACAGGACATACCGTAGCCATAGAACCTTACAATGGCTTATTAATAGTTAAAGATAATTATGTTCATACCTTAACAAATGCGCCTAAATTAGATTGGCATCTATCTAACTTAAGAAATTATGCTTATTTAACACCACAGAAATCAACCAATCAATTAATAGGTAAAATGCTAGTAAGATCAATGGGCTGTGAAGCAGAAACAAATGGCTTACCGGGTGGTTATACTTCAACAGAACGTTTTATACGGGCTACATATTTAAGACACCAACTACGCTGTTCCCATAATGAAGATGAAAATTTAATGAATTGTTTTAAAGTTCTAGAATCAGTCAGTATCCCTCAAGGTGCAGTTATCGATGCCAATAAAATACATTACACACAATATCAATTAGTGATGGAAAGTAAAGAAAGAAGCTATTATATTAAGCCATACTTTAGTAATCAAATTTTCAAAATAAAATTAACTGAAGATCTTTTAAGTAAGAATGAGTTGACATTCTTACCTATTAATCACGAATTAAAGATAACATCAATACAGTAACTAACGTATGATGATTGATTTTGAATTTTACAAAATATAATAATTTAGCGTACGTGATAAACATGATATGATAAAGACACTAGAAATTAATGGGAGTGAATGAATGATGGCTTTAAAAAAAGTATTAACGATAGCTGGTTCAGATACAAGTGCTGGTGCCGGTATGCAAGCAGATCTTAAAACGTTCCAAGAACTTGATGTATATGGAATGGTAGCTTTAACATCTATTGTGACAATGGATAAAGAAACATGGTCCCATGATGTAACACCCATTGATATGAATGTCTTCGAAAAACAACTTGAAACAGCAATATCAATTGGACCTGATGCTATTAAAACAGGGATGTTAGGAACACAAGACATTATTAAACGTGCCGGAGATGTTTTTGTTGAATCTGGTGCAGACTATTTTGTAGTTGATCCAGTAATGGTTTGTAAAGGTGAAGACGAAGTACTTAACCCAGGAAACACAGAAGCAATGATTCAATATTTACTACCTAAAGCTACAGTAGTTACCCCGAATTTATTCGAAGCAGGTCAACTCTCTGGTTTAGGAAAATTAACATCAATTGAGGACATGAAAAAAGCTGCTCAAGTGATTTATGACAAAGGCACACCTCATGTCATTATTAAAGGTGGCAAAGCACTCGATCAAGATAAATCTTATGACTTGTACTATGATGGCCAACAATTTTATCAATTAACTACTGACATGTTCCAACAAAGTTATAATCATGGTGCAGGATGCACATTTGCTGCTGCCACAACAGCTTATCTTGCGAACGGTAAATCTCCAAAAGAAGCAATCATTGCTGCTAAAGCATTTGTAGCTTCAGCAATCAAAAATGGTTGGAAAATGAATGACTTTGTAGGACCTGTTGATCATGGTGCATATAACCGTATTGAACAGATTAACGTTGAAGTCACTGAGGTTTAAAAATACTAGTACATTTTAGCCCTAATTTATAGGCTCATTTAATTCCTACAAACTTTGTAATTATAATTAAATCAATATCTATATAGATGTGGAAAGCCTGGGACAAAAAGGTCCAAGATAAGTAAATAAAGACAATTTCTATTGAAATAATATAGGAATTGTCTTTTTTATAAATTTTTGATGATTTTCAGCTCTTTGAGCTGTTACTTTTCTTATATTAAGCCACGATAATGTCTGAATTCAGTATCGGGAATTGTTTCTGCAATATCATTTACATGTCGTGAAATATCATTTGTGGGGATAAGAACTGAAGTTTCCATTAGTAGAGTATGTTGAGTCATGTTATAGTCTTTATACATAAAGCACCTCGTTAATTTTGTTTATTGGTATTTATTAAATTATACGAAAGGGCCTTATTTTTCAAAGTATTTTAATGTAAAATTACATATAAACACAAAGTATTTTGGCGAGACTCTTGAGGGAACAGGACAAGCTGAAGACTACAGGCTGAAGCTGTCCCCTAAGAAAGCGAGCCAACAATACGAAGTATTTTAAATAAAGATGCCAGTAAATGAATTTATGAAAATCCATTTACTGGCTATTTTTCTAGGAATTATGTCTCAGCCTCTCTTCTCTTTCCTTTCAAACCGTAATAAACATTGTATACATATAAAGTCTTAGAAAGTAATCAGTTTATCGTCGTATGTAAACTTGATACTACAGACCCATGATTTCTTATGGTTTATCCTTTATTATTTAAAGTGTAGAGAGGCAAGGGAGGTATAAACAACATGATTATCTACAGAAGAAATATAGAAAATGGAACACCCGTTTATGAAATCATTACTAAAACTTTCAAGACAATTACTATAAAGTGTGATGAAACTTTTAATAAGTATGAAATCTATCAATTGCTCTCTCTACTAGAGAATGACGTTGACAACATGCCGACAAGTTACTCATATCGTTAACGTTATTCTAGACAGCTAGACATTGCATCAAACCTAATTGAGATTTAGCACTTTTGTCTTTCCAGTCCCAAATAAAATGAGTTTTAAAGCATTTAGTCCCTTAATACGTTTAGTTTTAAAGACATTCTATCATCCCTAAATTAACACTCACCCTAACAAGTGAGAAACGCTAATGTTAGCCAAAACTTGTCCCCTTTTGTAGCTCGGAGAGAACCTTTGAGCATTGCTAACATTAGCGTTTTTAATTATTTAATTTTAAAAAAGATTATTATTTTTATCATTCTCAACTTCTAGTAATTGTTAGTTTGATATCATCATACGTTTTAAAAACTACAATTTCATCATTTTCTTTTATTAAAAATTGTACTTCCTCATCTATATTTATAGATTTTAAGTACTTAATTTTGTAATCCATCCAATACACATTAAGTTCAGAAAATACTTTTTCACATATGAGTTGTCCCGGTACAATGGAGCGATGGATCGGATTCTCATCATTAACTAAAGTTAAATATTCATTCACCATTTCTGTTGTAAATTTCATAATTTATCTTACCTCGATAAATATTTGTTTTATATACATACAATGTTTTTTATCTTTATTTATTTCGAGTCCATATGTATACTTAATGATATTTTTAATTAATTTTTGTGAAACCTTATGCAATGTCGCTTCATAGGTACAATCGACCTGAAGTTGTTGTTGTGTCTTAATGTGTGTCTCTTTTAATATGATAGGCTTCTTTGAAAAAGATTGAAATAACTCAAATTGTGGCCATAACTTGGCACACATAAGAGTAGGAACATAATGGTCATACTTTATATTAAGCAATTCACAATAATTTTGAACTTCTTCATTTGTAAATTGAACTTCTCTAATTTCCATACCATCTTTCAAATAAAGCTGCATTTCCTATTCCTCCACCTATTCCCATAGTTGCTACAGTTCTAAATTGATGTTTCATATAAAATAAACGTGTGACTAACGCTGCTCCACTTGCACCATATGGATGCCCTGTAGCAATTGCTCCACCCCAACAATTCAACTTATTCAAAGGTATGTTAAGTTGTTGTTGGCTAGCAATAACTTGAGAGCTAAATGCTTCATTTAATTCTACTGCATTTATATCATTTATAGTTAATCGTTCCCGAGCTAATAATTGATTTACTGCTGGCACTGGACCCACTCCTAAATACTGAGGTTGAACACCTACAGTAGCACTATTTACAAACTTAATCCCTTCGGTGAATCCTAATTGACGTGCCCGATTTTCTTCCATAACAATCAGTAATACTGCACCATCATTTTTCATACAACTGTTTCCTACTGTGACTGTTCCTTCATTTAAAAGCGGTTTAAGTCTGCCAAGTGTTTTGAGAGTGAGTTGAGGTTTAATACTTTCATCTTGATTAAAACATTCACCTTTCACTTTGAACGGTAAAATTTCTTGGGAAATATTACCGTTATTCATGTTTTTTGATGCCAACTGATGACTGCGATAAGCAAAGTCATCTTGTTCATTTCTACTGATGTGATATTTTTTCGCTACATTTTCAGCGGCTTCAATCATTGAAGGGTCTTCTCCTTCTCTTGCAAAAGGCGCCCGTTCAAAAAATTGTGGAAACTCAGATTCATAAACTGACTGCGGGCGTTTGATTTTCCAAGGAGCTCTACTAGTACTCTCAACACCACCTGCAATATATATTGTTCCAGCACCACTTTGTACCATCCTACAAGCTTGTATAACAGCTTCAAGACCTGAACCACATTGACGATCAATTGTTATACCAGGTATTTTAAAATCTAATCCTGCTTCGAGTAATGATTTTCTAGCTAAATTACCACCATTACCTACCGTATTACCTAAAATGACGTCATCCAAAAGAGACATTACTTTTGGATACTGATCTGTAAAATGATTAAATAAAGGTTCTAGTAATGATTCAGGTTCTAAATGCTTCAATCGGCCACCATACTTACCGAAGGCTATACGTTTTGCTGCAATAATAACAGGTTGCTTCATTTTTATAACTCTCCATTAATAAATTTATTTTTCATCTCTTTTCTAGCAATCTTTCCCGATTCTGTGTATATCATATGGTCAATTTTCTTTAATTTTGATGGAACTTCTTGTCTTGAAAGCTGTTTCATTAAAAAAGATTTAATTTGTCGGTAATTCAATTGTACTTTACCTGAATAAAGTAATATCGCTATTTCTCCAAATTTAGCATGTGGTATACCGATGACAAGCGCCTCATCAATGCCTTCAATATCCATAATTAAGCTTTCAATAGCTGTTGGATATACATTGATTCCCCCAACTATAATACGGTCACTCTCTCTACCTACTAAAAACAAATGTTGATTTTTAATATAAGCGAAGTCACCTGTTTTAATCCATGACCCCTCTTGATTGCTCTGTCCCACATAACCACTAAACACCATTTCACTTCTAACGGCTAATAATCCTACTGCATCATCATCTTGATTTAATAATCGCGTTTCGACATGAGGGAAAAGTTTACCTACAGAATGAGCAGGAGATGATTGGTTAAAATTGTAGCTTATAAAACTTGCTTCAGATGTCCCAAAAAATTCTATTAAATTTGCTTGTGGATATAAAGTGCTGATTTGTTGAAACTGTTGCAATGTAAGTTTAGCACCACTACTCAAAATACTTTTAATCGATGAACAATGTCGTTGTGTAGAAATAAGTTGTTGTACCATCGTTGGCACTACAAATATTGCTGTCGATTTGTTCAACTGATTAATAAGACGCATAAGAGATAGTGGATTAAAATTTTTTTGACCTATAAATGTTTTTCCAGTACTTAATGCATAAATACATGCGTACAATGAAAGTGAATGTGATAAAGGACCAGGTGCTACAATGGTTTCTTCACAATTCTGGAGTAATTTCTCATTTTCCTTAAAAGAAACTATCCAAGAATGTTCATTTCTATAAAATGCTTTGGGTAAACCTGTAGTTCCTGACGTGAAACCTATATGTATAACATTACGTGGGATAACCTCATCACTATAAATTGAGTTATCATGATTTAAGATAAGATGATTATCTTTAATTAACCATTGTATGTCATAACTTTTTACAAGTTGATGTATCCTTTCATTACTCCATTGATGATTAAAAAAGCAAGGAATTCCACCTCTTTGATGTACCGCAAAATAGTTAATAATATTATTTACAGGATGGTCATCCATTAGCCCTACTTTTTCGTTTAATTTTACTTCATTATAGCGCATACTAGCCTGATGAATTTCTTTACTTAATTCTCCATACGTTAGATATCGATCTTCAAACACTAAAGCTAATCGATGCGGGTATTGATTAATATAATGCTGTAAATATTCCATTATTTTTTTCATCTTCATCACCACTTGTAAACACTCTATATAATTATGTTTACATTATACTTGCTTCATAGTTTTAAAAAAAGAGCAGGATAAAATTCCTCATGAATGATTATCCTACCATTGAAAATATTATAAAATTGTTAAAAGTTCTTCTGGATCATTAACAACATAATGAGGATTTTCATGCAACAATTCGTGTGCAGATTGTGCTCCCCATGTGACAGCGCATGTTTGCACATGAGCTTGATTCGCATTCTTGATATCTTGTGCTGTGTCCCCTATATACACGGTTTTACCTACCATTAAATGATGTTTTTGTATCAAATTTTGGATCATTTCACAAAGAAGTTTGTCTTCATTTTTAATACAGACACCTAATGAATCAGTTATAAAACGGCTTAATCCGAGATAATCTAAATACCTTTGCATTGTTAGTGTCTCTTTATTAGATACTACAAATATTTTTTTCTTTTGGTTATGTAAAAATTGTAATGCTTCACTTATTCCGGTATATTCTTTTGATTGATGTATTTCATCGTTGCTAAAACAACGATGATATTCATCTATTAATTTTTCTATTTGATAAAAAGACAATTCATGTGAAGCTAGCGTTTTAAAATTGTTGTATAAATTTAAATGATATGTATGTAAAATAGCTTGTTCTGCAGGTTCATCTAAATTTAATCTTTTAAAAGCGTTTTGCGTAGCTTTGACGTGACACGTTGTTGTATCAATTAGCGTTCCATCAAAATCAAAAATATAACTATCAAAATTCATGATGTTCACCTCATAGTTTAGTTATATTATAAATATACACTTAAAGGAGTAATGTTGCACCATTTATTAAAAAAGCACTTTTGTCTAATCATAGACAAAAGTGCTTATCTCTCATTTTAGTTATTCTAAATTAGCATGATTCTCTTGCATTGTTTTTTCACTAATGTGAAATGCATCCATTAAAGGTAATACAATACTATCTAAGAATATAAGTGAGGCCTGTTCAAATAAACTACCAAGTGGTTGCTTTGAACCTTCAACATCATGTTTAGTACCTGCAGGCAATTCAACAACCGTCTCTGCAAGATTACCAATTGGCGATTCCGCATTTGTAGTTAATAAGACAATTTTTGCCCCCACAGATTGTGCTTTTTCAGCTAATAATCTTAGATGTTCTGTAGAACCTGAACCTGAAATAATAATAAACAAATCATGTTCTTTAATTGAAGGTGTTGTTGACTCACCTACAACGTAGGCATTTTTACCTAATTGATTTAAGCGCATTGCAAAACTATTTGCAACAAAACCTGAACGACCTTTACCAGCTGTAAATATGCGATCTGCACCTATAACATCATTAGAAAAACGTTCATATTCTGTATTGTCTACTTGAGATAAAGTAGCATCTAACTCTTCAAGAATAAGACGATAATTATTAAATTCACTCATCTTATTTACCTTCAATAGCTGCTCGACATTGTTTTGCTGCTTCTACAGGATCGTCAGCATTCGCAATACCGCCACCAACAATAACTAAATCTGGATCTTCAGCTACAATATCTTTGATAGTATCTGGTTTAATACCACCTGCTACTGCAACCTTAGAGTTTTTGATTACAGATTTAACTGTACGCAAGCTATCTAATGGAGATTTTCCTTCTGCTTGTAAGTCGTAACCTGTATGAACTGCGATATAGTCTGCACCCATCTCATCTAGTTCTTTAGCACGTTGTTCTAAGTTTTGCACTGCTATCATATCAACAAGCAATGCTTTTCCATGTTTATGCGCTTCTTCAACTGCTGCTTTAATCGAAGCATCTTCAGCAACACCTAAAATTGTAACAATATCTGCACCATATTTTACTGCTTGGCTTACTTCGTAATCTGCTGCATCCATAATTTTCAAGTCAGCTAATACTTTAGCATTATTAATATTTTCATTTAAATGTTGAACTGCAGGTAAGCCTTCGTTAATTACAATTGGTGTACCGATTTCAACAATATCTACATATTCTTCAACTTTTTGCGCTAATTTTGCTGCTTCTTCTTTATTTAATAAATCAATGGCTAACTGTAGTTCCAATGAAATTCATCCTTTCGTTTTGAGAAATTCTCTTTTGCTTATAATTTCATACCCTTCACTAAACTTATTAAACATATAAAATATTTTGTATATAAAAACAACTAAATAATTATAAACAATCTGGTGTTGCTTCATCGTCTACATAAACTTCAACATTAGGATGTGTGTGTAAAATGGTCGCAGGTACATCTTCGGTAACCTGTTCATTTAACAGTTTACTTATGGCCTCTTTTTTCTTTGGACCAAATGCAAGTAGTATAATCCTTTTAGCTTTTAAAATACTTGCTAATCCCATTGAAACTGCTTGTCTAGGAACATCCGCTTCATTGTCAAAATATCGACTATTTGCTTTTATAGTGCTTTCTGTTAAGTTCACCACATGTGTTTCACTATTGAAGTCTGTTCCTGGTTCATTAAATCCAATGTGACCATTTTCTCCAATTCCTAAAATTTGAATATCAATCGGACCTCTTTCATCTAATAATTTGTTATATCGTTCCGCTTCTGCTTCTAGATTTTCTGAATAGCCATCAGGAATATGAATGTGATTTTTAGCAAAATGAGGATATTGCTCAAATAGCACTTTATTCATATAGGTATGGTAACTTTGCTGATGACTTGCTTTTAAACCTACATATTCATCTAAATTAAATGTTTCAACCTGCGATACATCAGCTTTATTTTTGGTTAATAAATTTACTAAGTAATGATATACGTCAGTCATAGTTCCACCAGTTGCTAAACCGAGTTTGGTATGAGGGGACTGCTGTATCTGTTTAAACAACTCGCATGCTACATAAAATGACGCAAGATTTTTTGAATCTAAATTAATAATTTTCAATATCAAACACCTCTAATTTCAATATCGCAATGATTGATGACTTACGCCTTACTCTTTTGTATCTCTTAAACTATAATGTAACAAATGATTAAGATTTTAAACATATTAACGCTCTATATGTAGTATTCAACGTTTTTTCTTGAATTTTTCCTAATTAAATCGAGCATTCGTGTACAAATATACATAGCTTTCTAGTAAAATAGATAGATAAACGAGTTTGCTGGTAAAGAATATGTTTATCGGTAGTCCGTCAGTAACATATTATTTAGTTTAAGGGAGTGAACGTGTTGGAACCAATTAAAGAACAAGAAGTGCTAGATTTATTAACTTCTTACGCAAATCAGCCTGTTTACCTACACGTTGAAACAACAAATGGTGCTTATGCAAATCATTTCGATCAACGCGTATTTAACGCTGGAACATTTTTAAGAAATATTGTCGTGACTTTTGAACATGCACAACTTAAAGGCGGCGATAAAGATCCATATCGTGTAGGTCTTAAATTAAAAGATGGTGGCTGGGTTTACGTGCAAGGACTTACGCACTATGAAGTTAATAAGAACAACGAATTTTTAATTGCAGGTTTTAATTATGAAGGACAATTGGCTGCTACAATAGAAATAAGTAAACAGCCATTTACTATATAAAGGAGGTTGCTATTCATGACTGATGAAAGACACGTACTTGTGATTTTCCCTCATCCTGATGATGAAACCTTTTCGTCTGCTGGAACTATCGCAAGTTACATTGAAAAAGGTATTCCCGTCACATATGCATGTCTCACCCTAGGACAAATGGGACGTAATCTAGGTAATCCTCCTTTTGCAACAAGAGAATCTTTACCACTTATACGTGAGCGTGAGTTAGAAGAAGCATGCAAAGCAATTGGGATTACAGATTTAAGGAAAATGGAGTTAAGAGATAAAACTGTTGAATTTGAACCTAACGATCAAATGGATCAAATGATTCAATCACTTATTGACGAAACAAATCCATCATTAATTATTTCTTTCTATCCTAAATTTGCAGTCCATCCTGATCACGAAGCAACTGCAGAAGCTGTAGTACGTACAGTTGGGCGCATGCATGTATCAGATCGCCCACGTCTTACACTTGTAGCGTTTAGCAATGATGCACCGGAAATTCTTGGAGAACCTGATATTCAAAATGACATATCGCAATATAGTGATATAAAACTCAAAGCTTTCGAAGCGCATGCTTCACAAACAGGACCATTTTTAAAACAACTTGCTAGTCCCGAAATAGATGGTCAAGCACAAAGTTTCTTAAAAATAGAGCCATTTTGGACATATCACTTTGAATCTTAAATGGAGGTAAAACATGACAGAATTTGACTTATCCACTAGAGAGGGTCGTTGGAAACATTTCGGTTCTGTTGACCCTGTCAAAGGTACGAAACCAACTACTAAAAATGAAATGACCGATTTACAAAGCACTCACAAAAATTTCTTATTTGAAATAGAGGAAGTAGGCATTAAAAATTTAACTTATCCAGTTTTAATTGATCAGTATCAAACAGCTGGTTTATTTAGTTTTTCAACGAGTTTAAATAAAAATGAAAAAGGCATTAATATGAGTCGCATATTAGAAAGCGTTGAAAAACATTATGATAATGGCATTGAACTTGAATTTAACACACTACATCAATTGTTGCGTATGCTACAAGATAAAATGAATCAAAATGCTGCAGGTGTTGATGTATCAGGTAAATGGTTCTTTGATCGTTATAGTCCTGTTACGCATATTAAAGCTGTAGGCCATGCAGATGTTACTTATGGTTTGGCTATTGAAAATCATACCGTTACACGCAAAGAATTAACTATTCAAGCTAAAGTAACAACACTATGCCCTTGCTCAAAAGAAATTAGTGAATATTCTGCACATAATCAACGTGGTATCGTTACAGTTAAAGCATATTTAGATAAAAATAATAATGTCATCGATGATTATAAAGATAAAATTTTAGACGCTATGGAAGCCAACGCTAGTTCTATCTTATATCCAATCTTAAAACGTCCTGATGAAAAACGAGTAACAGAACGTGCTTATGAAAACCCACGATTTGTTGAAGATTTAATTCGACTAATTGCAGCAGACTTAGTTGAATTTGATTGGATTGAAGGGTTTGATATTGAATGTCGTAATGAAGAGTCTATCCACCAGCATGATGCTTTCGCACGCCTGAAATATCGCAAATAAAATATCAAGTTTCAATTACAATGCCAGTTGTATTTTTATTTTATAAGATACAACTGGCATGTTTTTTTAACTAAAATGCCAATATAGCATAGACGTTTATCTATATAGATGATAATCTATGTTATGTTATAGGAGGCCATGCTATGTCATATATTCAATTATCTAACATATTAAAAGTCATTGCGAATCCTAGCAGATTAGAAATTTTAGATTTATTGTCTTGTGGTGAATTGTGTGCGTGTGATTTACTTATACATTTTAACTTTTCACAACCAACACTAAGCCACCATATGAAGTTACTTGTTGATTGCAAATTAGTGTTTGCAAACAAAGTTGGCAATAAACAAATATACGAACTTAATCACCACTTATTTGAACAAGTGACAAATCAATTAAATTTACTTCATTCAACTCATAACCAATGTATTTGTCATACTATAAAGAAAGGTGAAATTTCATGACTACTGTATTAGCAATTGTAATATTTTTCATCACTTTAACCTTAATCATTTGGCAACCTAAAGGGTTAGACATAGGTATTTCAGCAATCATTGGAGCACTTTTAGTTATTATTACGGGTGTAGTAAATTTTACAGATATATTAGAAGTGATCGGAATTGTTTGGAATGCTACACTAACTTTTGTATCAGTCATTCTTATATCATTGATTCTTGATGAGATAGGATTCTTTGAATGGTCAGCTATTCATATGGTTAAGGCATCTAATGGACATGGATTAAAGATGTTTATATATATCATGATATTAGGGGCGCTTATTGCAGCATTCTTTGCTAATGATGGTGCAGCCTTAATTTTGACGCCTATTGTTTTAGCAATGATAAGAAATTTAGGTTTCAATAATAAGTTAGTATTTCCTTTTATTATAGCTTGTGGGTTTATCGCAGATTCCACCTCATTGCCACTTGTTGTAAGTAATTTAGTTAACATTGTATCAGCAGATTACTTTGGTATTAAATTTGTTGAATATTTAATGCGTATGTTTATACCTAATTTATTTTCTCTATTAGCTAGTATCTTAGTTTTATGGTTTTACTTTAGAAAATCCATCCCTAAAACTTTTGATATATCAAGTATTTCTGAACCTAAAGATGCTATACGAGACACACGATTATTTAAAATTTCATGGATTATTTTAGCTTTATTACTTGTAGGTTACTTAGTGAGTGAGTTCATACATATACCTGTATCATTTATCACTGGAGCTATAGCTGTGATTTTTATATTATTAGCGCGTCAGTCTAATGTAGTGCATACGAAACAAGTTATCAAAGGGGCTCCGTGGAATATCGTGATATTTTCTATCGGTATGTATCTTGTTATTTTTGGCTTAAAGAATGTAGGGATGACATTGATTTTAGCAGATATTTTATCATCAATAGCTCAGCACGGACTTTTTAGCAGTATTATGGGCATGGGATTTGTATCCGCATTTCTTTCAGCAATTATGAATAATATGCCTACCGTACTTATTGATGCGATAGCCATCGATCAATCGCATGCTATAAGTTCTATAAAAGAAGGAATGATTTATGCCAATGTGATCGGAGCAGATTTAGGACCAAAAATCACACCCATTGGATCTCTTGCTACATTATTATGGTTACATGTTTTAGTTCAAAAAGGAGTTAAAATTTCTTGGGGTACTTACTTTAAAACGGGTATTGTAATTACTATACCTGTATTATTCTTTACTTTGTTAGGTCTTTACCTAACACTTATTATCTTTTAAATTAGGAGATTTTTTTATGCAAAAGAAAACTATTTATTTTATTTGTACTGGTAATTCTTGTCGCAGTCAAATGGCTGAAGGTTTTGGAAAATTAATATTAGGTGATAAATGGAATGTATATTCTGCTGGCATTGAAACACATGGTGTTAATCCGCATGCTATAAAAGCTATGAAAGAAGTCGGTATTGATATTTCACATCACACTTCTGACCTAATAAACAATGACATTTTAATAGCGTCTGATATAGTTGTCACATTGTGTAGTGATGCAGATGCAAACTGTCCAGTTTTACCTAAAAACGTCACTAAAGAACATTGGGGATTTGATGATCCTGCTGGTAAAGATTGGTCAGAATTTCAACGTGTAAGAGATGAGATTAAAGCAGCGATCGAAACATTTGCTCATAGAAAGTAACTTAACTCAAAACTTAAAACTCACTATTATTTATACTTTTCAACAAATTTAACAACATACTTGGCTATCATACTGATGAGTGAAACTACAATAACAGAAATATACTAAGTGGAGTAATCATGATAAACAACTAAAATCGTTTATTGTGGGTGCTATCACAATAGTTGTATTCACACACAATAAATTTTATTATAAGCTCGTTTGTAAGTGACTCGTTATTTTAAATTTTTTGATTATAAAGAGGTAAATATAGTTAGTAGTATATATTTTCGTATAAATTATTTTTAAATGTTTATTAGTTTTATTAATATTATAAGTTTTTATTATGTTACAATGTTTGTAAAATAAACTTAACTATATGAGGTAAATTATGTACTATTTTGTAGGTAATAACATCGGTCATAAAACTGCTGGTATAGAAAAAGCAATGATTAATCGGTTAAACCTATTTAAAGCATATCATTATCAAGCTAAAATCTTATTACTAGCATGGAATCGCTATTTAACTCAAACAGCATCGCAATATATTAATAGCGAAGATTATATAAACATGTATGATTATTTTCAAGAAGCAAGTAACGTAACATCAGTGTTCAGTAAAAATTGGATTCATTACTGGAGAAATGAATGTGGCTATACTATAAAACCTGTTTCTGAGACAAATGACGTCCGGATTTATGATCAACAACAATTTATAATGTATGCGCATTTTGCTGATGAAGCTTATCAAAAAATTGATTATATTAATTACTTTGATACATCTAGAAGAAAAATAAAAAGAGAGTTATACGATACACGTGGATTTTTAAGTTGCGTTAGAGTTTTATCAACGGACCAAAAAATACAAGCAGAGTACTATCTTTCTCCTGAAGGAAAAGTGAAAATTGAAAAGTATTATGATATTGATTCAAATCATCCCTATGTGGCAAAAAAGATTATATTAAATTATTTAGGTAAAACGCACTTTTTAAACAATGAAACTGAGCTAGGCGCTTTTTTTATTGAAACAATATATCAAAGTAGTGACTTATTCTTTAGCGATCGTAACCTTGTTACATCACATATATTTAACATGGTTGCATCTTACATCCCTGTTATTGCAGTGTTACATAGCACTCATGTTAAAGATGTTACTGATTTAACGCATTCACCAATCAAAAATGTTTATAAAGGGGTTTTTGAATATTTACAAAGGTATAAAGCCATCATTGTTTCAACACAACAGCAAAAAGCTGACGTAATTGAGAGAATCAGAGGAGTCATTCCAGTATATGCTATTCCAGTTGGTTATTCATCCATTGATATGAACGATGACTCTAATAAAAATAACTATGTTTCACCTAAAAAAATTATTTCTGTCGCAAGATACTCACCTGAAAAGCAATTGATACAACAAATTGAACTTATTAATAGGCTTAAAGATGCGTTTCCAAATATCGAACTACATATGTATGGTTTTGGTAAAGAAGAACAACATTTAAAAGAACGCATTCAAGAATTAGGACTAGAAAAACACGTAATATTAAGAGGTTTTTTAAAAGATTTAACTGATGAATATCAGAATGCATATCTAAATTTAATAACAAGTAATATGGAAGGCTTTTCCTTAGCATTATTAGAATGTGAATCACATGGTGTGCCTTCTATCAGTTATGATATTCAATATGGTCCAGGTGAATTGATACAGGACGGTAAGAATGGATATTTAATAGAAAAGAATAATCAACACATGCTATTTGAAAAAGTAAAATTATTGCTCAACAACCCCCAACTTCAACAATCTTTTTCTCACCATTGTATTGAAACTGCACAAAAGTATTCTCAAACACAAATCATGTTACTGTGGAAAAATTTACTTCAACATTTTAACTAAAGCATAAAAACAAAAATCAAATTTTGCTATGAAGTCATTTATCATTAAATGGTTTCATAGTATTTTTTGTATTAAATAAAAGAATTTTTTATTAATTCGATAGAAAGGAACCATGAATTCATTTAAAATTCACGGTTCCCCTATTAAATCACTGTCAGATTGTGAGTTGTATCTATTTCTCTATAAATCATACATTTCAGTCATTTTTAATAAAAATGACCTTGTTTGCATCATCTTTTTCACAAGATATGATAAACGTGAAAGTTATATTATAGTTTTAATCAACACCTTACATTTGTTGGACTAAATATACTTTCTATTCAAATGTCGTATCTGCTTCTTTCTAATAATTTCATTTGAATAATTTAATTTTTATTTTTTCTATTTTTGCGACGGTTCCCTACTAATAACGCTCCTAAACCTGCAAATAAAGTTCCAAGTAATGTGCCTTTAGAATCATGATCTACTTTAGCTCCTGTATCCGGTAATTTATCTTTTGCATTTTTATCAGAGTCCGAGTCACTATCTGAGTCTGAGTCGCTATCT